>JAXJRE010000081.1:0-6330 GCA_036310785.1 Acutalibacteraceae bacterium | reverse complement strand
GCTGTGCTATAAATAATGTCGATGAAGCGAGAAAGACCTCGTCGGGAAATCAGGAAAAATTTATTTCTCTTGATATCGGCCCGACTGGAAAGCTTCTGAAGCCACTCGGCGATCTCGACTTTGAAAAAGCGGTTGAGATATTTGCCGAAACGGTCAAGCTCGGTGTGAAATACGGAGCTGATCTCATCACGATTGAAACGATGAACGACAGCTACGAGACAAAAGCCGCCGTTCTTGCCGCAAAGGAAAACAGCGATCTGCCGATCTTTGTCACCAACGCTTACGGTGAAAACGGCCGTCTTATGACGGGCGCAGATCCTGCGTGTATGGCGGCTATGCTGGAGGGAATGGGCGTTGATGCGATCGGCGCAAACTGCTCCCTCGGCCCGAAACAGCTTCAGGGAGTTATGGACGAGCTTTTGAAATACTGCTCTGTCCCCGTTATCTTCAAGCCGAACGCAGGTCTGCCGAAAAGCGACGGCAACGTGACCTATTTCGATGTCGGCGCAGAGGATTTTTCGCAGGAGGTGCTTCTCTCCGTCAAGAAGGGCGTCAGAATAATCGGCGGCTGCTGCGGCACAACTCCCGAATACATCGGCAAATTGAAAGAGCTGACGAAAGAGCTCCAACCGAAAGCCATCGAAAAGAAAAGCTATTCGGTTGTCACATCATACAACAAGGCGGTTTTCTTCGGTCAGAAGCCCGTGCTTATCGGCGAGCGCATCAATCCTACGGGCAAAAAGCGTTTCAAGCAAGCTTTGGTCGAGAATGATATCGGTTATATTTTGCAGGAGGCTGTCAATCAGCAGGCAAAGGGTGTTCATATCCTTGACGTAAATGTCGGTCTGCCCGGAATTGACGAGGCAAAAATGCTGACCGATTCGGTCTGCGAGCTTCAATGCGTAACCGATCTGCCTTTACAGATAGATTCCTCCGATCCCGTTGCTATGGAGAGCGCACTCCGCCGTTACAACGGCAAGGCGATGATAAACTCCGTCAACGGCAAAAAGGAAAGTATGGAAGCCGTCTTCCCTCTGATGAAAAAATACGGCGGATTTACGGTTGCTCTTACCCTTGACGAAAAGGGCATACCCGAAACCGTTCAGGGCAGAATGGATATTGCAAAAAAAATCCTTGCGACTGCCGCAGAATACGGCGTAGATAAAAAGGATATTATCTTTGATCCGCTTGCGATGACGGTCAGCGCAGACAAAATGTCCGCCGTCACAACGCTTGAAACGGTCAGGCGCATAACCCGGGAGCTTGGCTGTAACACCTCGCTCGGCGTTTCCAATGTTTCGTTCGGTCTGCCGTCGAGAGAGCTTGTCAATGCGGCATTTTTCACCGCCGCAATGGAGAACGGACTTTCTGCCGCAATTATGAATCCGTATTCCGAGAGAATGATGGAATCATATTACAGCTTCAACGTTATAAAAGGTCTTGACGATAACTGTATGGATTTTATCGCCTTTGCCTCACAGCAGGATTCTCAGCCGACCGCAAAGACCGAGAACAAGCAAACCCTTATTGACGCTATCGAAAAGGGCTTGAAAGAGAAAGCGGCGGAGATCACCGAGGCTATGCTTTCCGAAAATGCTCCGCTTGATATAGTAAACCTGCACGTTATCCCTGCGCTTGACGAGGTTGGCAGAAAATTTGAAAACAAAACGCTTTTTCTGCCTCAGCTTCTGATGAGCGCAGAAGCAGCGAAATTCTCGTTTGAGGTTATCAAGGCTCATATGTCCGCCGAGGGAGAAAGTGTGAAAAAAGGTACCGTTGTCCTTGCCACGGTTTACGGCGACATACACGATATCGGCAAGAACATTGTCAAGCTTCTTTTGGAAAACTACGGCTTCAACGTAATCGACCTCGGCAAGAATGTGCCGCCCGAAGACGTACTTGCCGCCGTGAACGAAACGAAGGCTCCGCTTGTCGGTCTCAGCGCACTTATGACTACGACCGTTCCGTCAATGGAAGAAACCATCAAGCTGATTAAAGATAAAGCGCCTTGGTGCAAAACCGTTGTCGGCGGCGCTGTGCTGACTCAGGAATATGCCGACAAGATCGGCGCTGACAAATACTGTGCCGACGCAATGGAAACCGTTCGCTATGCCGAGACGGTTTTAGGCTGAATTAACGGAGGTGCGCCGTATGATGACCGCCGAAATTAAAATACCTGCCGCAACGCCGCATCTTTGCAGCGTTGTGACAGGCTTTGTTATGCTCGAAGCTCAGGGAAAAATCAGGCTCAGCATCAGCGGCGGAGAGCTGCCCTCGGACGGAATACTTGAAGTAAGACTTGACGGCAAAACTCTTGCGTACGATATGAGCGACGGCTACAATTTCAAGCGTCCCGAAGCGGTTAGCGAGTACCTTAAAGGCTGTGACTTTTACTTCAAGCGCAGTTTTTCCGACAGCCTGAACGAAAAGTTTTTCCCCGACAGCAAAGAAAAAATTCAAAAATGGGGCTTCAATTATCTTGTCACCTGCAAGGAAAACAGCTATTTTAACCGCAGGAAAAACATTATGACTGCGGTAAATCTGCTCAGAGGACGTAAGCCCCTGTCATATTTCACATATGACCGCTTTGAATGTGAGCCGAACAGGAAAAAGGAGCAGAAAATTCTTTTTATGACACGGCTCTGGACTTCCGATCAGACCACGGAGAAAAACCTTGATGCGATAAACTCTATGCGAATTGAGCTTTGCAAGGCTCTGCGCCGTGAATACGGAGAGCATTGTCTGACAGGAATATATGACGGCGACTATGCGAGAAAAATTTGTCCCGAACTGATTCTCCCGAGCTCCCTCACCCGAAGAAACGATTATCTTGAAACGATGAAAGGCGCGGATATCTGCATCGGCAGTACGGGACTTCACGGCTCGATCGGCTGGAAAACGGGCGAATATGTCGCCGCTTCCCGTGCGATCATCAATGAAAAATTCAATTACGAGGTCACGGGAGATTTTGAAATCGGCAAAAATTATTTCGATTTTGACAGCGTTGACGGGTGTATGGCTCACGTTGAAAAGCTGTTCAGCGATCCCGACCTTGCATATCAGATGAAAGTGAATAATCAAAACTACTATCGGAATTATCTGCGTCCCGATGTTCAGGTTGCAAATTCCCTGAAAACGGCAGGAATTGATATTTAACTCAATTATCACTAAAAGAACAGGCTTGTGCAAACGCACAAGCCTGTAATTATTATATAAATTTATTCTTCCTCAAGCAGCTTTGACTCAGCTATAACCTTTTCCGCAACAGGAGCCGGAGCGTCCTCATAGCGTGTGAAGTCAAAGGTAAACGAGCCTCTGCCTGCTGTTACGGAGCGCAGAACTGTTGCAAAGTTTGCCATCTCCGCCATCGGAACTTCTGCGACAAGCTCCTGGAGATTATGATCCTCCTCAGACGGTCCCATTCCGAGAACACGGCCGCGGCGCTTTGTAACATCGCCCATGATGTCGCCGAGATATGCTTCGGGCATGAGAGCCTTCAAAGTTCCGATCGGCTCAAGGATTGCAGGACTTGCCTGCGGAATACCTGCCTTGAAAGCGAGGGAAGCCGCCGTCTTGAACGCCATTTCGGAGGAATCAACAGGGTGATACGATCCGTCATAAAGAACAGCCTTGAGCCCTCCCATCGGATAGCCTGCCATAACGCCCTTCTTCATGCACTCACGAAGTCCCTTTTCAACCGCCGGGAAGTAGTTCTTAGGAACCGAACCGCCGACAACCTCGGACTCGAAGATGAGGTCCTCGCCGTCTGTCGGCTCAAATCTGATCCATACGTCACCGAACTGACCGTGACCACCCGACTGCTTCTTGTGACGTCCCTGTACCTTAACGGACTTGCGGATCGCCTCTCTGTACGCAACACGGGGAGGAGTAAGCTCAACGTCGATGCCGAACTTGCTCTTGAGCTTGGAAACGATAATGTCAAGGTGCTGTTCACCGAGACCTGAAAGTATCTGCTCCTTGGTCTCGTGGTTCATCTCGAACTTGATTGTCGGATCTTCCTCAAGGAGTCTGTTTATACCTGAAACGACCTTCTCCTCGTCGCCCTTCTTGCAAGCCTTGACAGCCATCGAAAGGCAGGGCTTCGGGAAGTTTACGCCGCTAAGCTCGACAACATTGGACTGACTGCAAATCGTGTCGCCCGTTTTAACGCAGTTGAGCTTGGTTACAACGCCGATATCACCGGCAGGGATGCACTTGCAGTCCTCGGACTTGTTGCCGCGGATCGTGATGATCTTGCCCATACGCTCCGTTTCGCCTGTACGGGCGTTGTAAACGGGAGTTTCGGGAGTGATCTTACCGCTGTCAACCTTGAAATATGACATCTTTCCTACGAAAGGATCGGCAACCGTCTTGAAGCAGAGAGCCGCAAGAGGTCCGTTTTCGTCACACTCAACGTCCTTACCGCCTGCATAAGATGCGGCGTCGGGAGCGGAATATGCAAGCTCGTCAAGCAGGAGGTCAACACCCTCTGTTGTGTAACCCGAGCAAGCATAAACGGGATAAACGGAGCTTGAATTAACGCCCTCGTTAAGAGCCGTTATGATCTCCTTGCGTGTGAACTCCTCGCCTGCAAAGAATTTTTCCATAAGCTCGTCGCTCGCCGTTGCAACAGCCTCGGTGAGGATGTCGAGCATCTCATTGATCTTATCGTCATCGGGCATCGGGATTTCAACCGCTTTGCCGTCGTGATATTCATAACCCTTACGGGCGGCAAGGTTTACATAAGCCTTGACCTGTCCGTCAACTATGTAGGGAACGATAACGGGGCAGACTGCACCGCCGTGTACCGCCTTGATCTCGTCAAAGGTTTTGTAGAAATCGGCATGTTCCTTGTCACAGCGAGTAACAGCGAACATCTTGCCACGCTTTTTTGCGGCCTTGAAAGCCTTTTCTGCACCGACATCATATTTATGTCCTGCGCCGAGCACGATCAGAACGCACTCCGAAGCGGCGATACCCTCGCACATCTCTCCCTCAAAGTCGAAAAGACCCGGAGTGTCGATTATATTGAGCTTACAGTCTCTCCATTCAATCGGAGCAACCGCCGCCGAAACGGATACGTTTCTCCTCTTCTCCTCGGGATCAAAGTCGAGAGCGGCTGTACCCTCATCAACTCTGCCTAGTCTGTCCGTCAGACCTGCGATATAAAGCATAGCCTCCGCAAGAGTGGTCTTGCCTCGGCCTGCGTGACCTGCAACAGCAATATTTCTGATATCCTTAGCGTTATAGTACTTCAAAAAATGACCTCCTTACGTCATACATTGATTTCAGCGCACCTTAATAATTTTGAACGCAGAATTGTAATATGTAAAAATGTTATTACCAATGTATCAACGTTCTAACTATATCACATATAAACATAAATTTCAATAGCTTTTTAAAATTTATGTGAAATATTATTAAATTTGGAGCAAAAAATATGGACGCAAGCTGCATGCCTGCGCCCGTATTTTCGATTTAATAAAATGCTTATGCGTTATCTTCATCGGACGGAGTATCCGGAGTCTCACTCTCGCCGGGATTCTCTCCTTCACCGGGATTTTCGCCTTCACCGGGATTCTCGCCTTCACCGGGATTCTCGCCCTCACCGGGTTCTCCGCCCTCACCGGGATTATCCGTGTTGGGATAATAATCTGCGGGAGTTTTGCTGTCAACCGAGATCTGAAGTACCGCCAGCGCATCGGAAGAATTGATAGTATCGTTGCCGTCAACATTTGCCGCCGCAAGATTTGCTCCGCTCAAGGTCACAGCTTCAACACTGTGCTGAAGAATAAGCAGTGCGTCGGCGGAGTTAATATTTCCGTCACCGTTGACATCGCCGATAACGACGATCGTATAAGAAGCAACCTCTGCTTCGCCGCTTTTCGTGACAAGCGTTGCCCCGGTTGCCACTTTTTCAAGCGGCTCAACCGTGAGATCGTCACCTACTACAAAATCGTCAAGGATTTTTTCCACAGTCGCTTCTTTATCATAAACTGTTATGATCTTATTTTCTTCGTCAAAGGTGCAGATTTTTGCCTCTTCACCGAGCTTAAAGCCGAGGTCGAGCTGAAGCTTATTCAGTGTAAACTCATTTTCCGTTGCGTATCTCTCAGCGTCAGATCCCTCATATCCGGTAATCGTGAAGTCCTCCACCTTGACAATATTGCCGTCGCCGTCAACCGTATATCCGAACGCTTTTTCTCCGATTGCGGTTACCGACTTAGGAACAGCGATTTCCTTGCAGTCGCTCAGGAACGCATATGCGCCGACAGCCGTTATTCCCTCACAAAGAACGATACTCTTGGGATTTCCCAGCATGTATTCGGG
>JAXJRE010000080.1:0-10077 GCA_036310785.1 Acutalibacteraceae bacterium | reverse complement strand
TGAGTTTTGCCGAGCATAAAACGTAAATTCAGAATATTTTTTTCTCTTTGAGAAAGATTTTTTATAGAATCTCTGATGAGGATTTCATCCATCCAGCTGTCGGGAGTGTTGCTGTCTCCGATCTGATCCATAACATAGATTGCGTCGCCGCCCTCGTTATAGACGGGTTCATAAAGCGAAACAGGCTCAACAATGGCTTCAAGAGCTATCACAACATCCTCCTTGCTCATATCAAGCTCCTTGGCGATCTCCTCTACCTTTGGCTCACGGTTAAGCTCGGAGGAAAGCCTCTCTCTGACCTGAATCGCCTTGTATGCAGTATCCCTGAGCGATCGGCTAACCCTGACGGCATTGTTATCCCTGAGATATCGCCGCACCTCTCCGATTATCATTGGAACGGCATAGGTCGAAAACCTGACTTGAAGATCCGTGTTAAAGTTGTCAATGGCCTTTATAAGCCCCATACAGCCGACTTGAAAAAGGTCGTCAAGCGGCTCGCCTCGATTGGAAAAACGCTGAATAACGCTCAGTACAAGCTTCAGATTGCCCTGAATCATCTCGTCCCTGGCAGTTCTGTCGCCGTTATGCGCCCGTCTGATAAGCTCAAGCTTTTTGTCCTCTCTGAGCACCTTCAAGCTTGAAGTATCAATCCCACAGATCTCGACCTTGTTCTTATATTGCATTAAAAAGACCTCCTCACAGTAAAATTTTTACCCGGAGAAGGTCGTGTTATTCAATTTAATCCTTGTAGGTAACTATGTTTTTGGCAAAGGAAAAGCACTCGTTCAAAAAATCCTTTGGAGAAGTTATAAATGCGTGAATAACGCTTCCGATCATCTTTCCGTACATATGATTTCTCTTGTACGCAACGAACATTACCATCAGATGACGGAACTTTACATATCTTATCTCTGATTTGCTGAGCCGGTCAAAATACTGCTTTTTAAACTCATAAAGCATATTTTCGCCGTCAATCTTGTTCTTTCCTTGAGAAATACCGCCGTCGTTGTGTTTATAAACCTTGACGTCGCAGGAGTCAAAATATCTGATTTTAAGTCCTGCTTCGATGGCATTGAGCATCAGGAAGAAATCCTGTCCCATCTTAGCGTCCTTGAAGCCGCCGATCTCCCTGAGCTTGTCCGCTCTGAACATAAAGCTCGGAGTGCCGCTGAGATTTTTTGTGAGGTGATATCTCAGCAGAGTATCGTTGTCAAAGGCTTCGATTCCCTTATGGTCACGGTAATCGCAGACCTTGCCGTCCATTCTGTAAAGAACCATATTTGAAAAAGAAAGATCACAGTTGTTTTCAAGCATAAAAGCAAGCTGTTTTTCTACCTTTTTCGGCATAAATTCATCGTCGTCGTCAAGGAAAGTGATGTAGTCGCCGTGAGCGGAATTTATACCCACGTTTCTTGACAAGGAGCCGCCGAGATTTTTCTCATTCCTTATGTATAAAATCTTATCGTTCTTTTGCTCGTCAATATAGTTTTTAATCTCATCACGGTACGGGAAATCGTCGGGACTGTCATCAATCACAACAATCTCGATGTTGGGATAGGTCTGGTTTAAAACAGACTGTAAGGCTCTGCTTACAAAATCCAATTTTCTTTTATAAGTCGGTATAATGACGGATACCAGAGAGTCCATCCGCAAATCTCCCTCGCTCAATAAGTTTAAAGATACACTGTAAAATTATACAAAACAATAGCTGATTTGTCAAACACAAATTATGTTAAGAAAACAATTTCTTCAGCCATTGTGCAGAACGGTCAAGCCAATATGTATTCGGTCTGCAAACGTCCTGCGACTCTTCTGTTGAGCAGACAACATCGGTTGCAAGAGAAAATCCGTGACCGCCGTCCTCAAAAATATGTAATTCAAAGCTAACTCCGTTCCTGCTCAGAGCTTCGGCATAAGAAAGAGAGTTTTCTATCGGAACTGCGCCGTCATTTGAAGCGGCAAAGATAAAGGTCGGCGGAGTTTTATCGGTTACATAATCCGTAACAGATTCAACCACTGACGCAAGAATCGGACTTGTTGAGCTGAGAATACAAGGATAACCGAGAATACAGGCATTCGGCTTTTCCTCGGGCATCGTGCTCAGAGCTGCCGCAAGATGACCGCCTGCGGAAAAGCCGATAACGGCAATCTTCTGCGGATCGGTGCAAAACTCCGAGGCGTTGTCACGAATGAATTTTAAAGCCTTTTGAGCATCATTTAACGGAGTCGGAAAGGCTGACTTTTCGTTCAATGAGTACCTGAGAACAAAAGCATTGAAGCCCTTTGCAAGATATGCAAGTGCGATCGGCTCAGCCTCTCTGTCGGAACAAAACTTGTATGCGCCGCCCGGAAGTACAAGCACCGAGGGCTTTGTTTTCATATTCTTCATTTCCTCGGAAATATCGGGAATATAGGCGGTTAAAGTGATATTCGGATCATCGGTAAGGTTATAAGTTTTAACAAACATAGTTTACACCTCAAAATCATTAATATCGGCATAGGAACGGAAAACATATCCGTTTTCTTCAAGTATTTTAATATCGTCAAGCACAACGCCTAGTCCGTTTGCAACGCAACATTCGGGCTTTTCCGCACAACGGGCATTGAATCCGAATTTGTCACGGAAATAGTCGTCAATTCCACGGATATTTGCTCCGCCGCCCGTAATGATCATTCCGTTTTTGATAATATCGGCAACAAGCTCAGGCTGAGTGCGTGAAAGCAGATATTTAATACTGTCGGTGATTTTTTCAAGATGCTCTCTGATACAGAGAAAAATATCTGTTGAAGTGAGCTCGATGCTTTTGGGAAACTTGGTGATATAATCCTTGCCGACAGCACGGACGGCAAGCTCAGCGTCAAGAAACTTTGCCGCACCGATCTGTTTTTTGACCTTTTCGGCCGTGATATTTCCGATTATCGTGTCTCGCTCACGCCTTGTAAATCTGCAAATATCATCGTCAAAGGTGTTTCCTGCGATGTCAACCGAATCCGAAATTGAGACACAGCCTCTTGTAATTACTGCAATGTCGGTCGTACCGCCGCCGATATCGACGATCAGGTGACCTTCGGGATCTTTCATACTCACTCCTGCGCCGAGAGCCGCCGCCAACGGTTCTTCAATAACACAGGCTCTTGCCGCACCCGAGGAGATTAGCAGATCCGTAACTGTGACTTTTTCAAGATCGTTTGTTTTTGACGGAACGCAGGCAACAATATTCGGTTTGAAAATTCGGTTGCCGCAGATTTTCTGAATAAAATAGCAAATCATCTGCTCAAGTGCATCATAATCGAAAATATATCCGTCCCTGATCGGACAAACCGCCGTAAGGGAATCCGGTGTTTTGCCGAGCATTTTATAAGCTTCGCTTCCGATCGCCTTAACTTTTTCGTCAAACGTGTCGTAGACTATTACCGAGGGCTCGTTTATCTTAATGCCCTTACCGTCAACATTAGCAATGATTGACGTTGTGCCGAGGTCAATACCGATTTTAGTTCCGAGCATAATCAAGCCCCCTTTCGTAATAATTAAAAGCCTCTTGAAGATCCTCCGCCGCCGAAGGAGCCGCCTCCACCCGAGAAGCCTCCTCCGCTGCTACCGCCGGAAAAACCTCCGCTTCCGCCGAAGCCACCGCCTGAGAAGCCGCCGCCGTGGGGCGGGAAGAATATGAATGTACCCCGTCTGCGCCTTCTGAAGCCCGGGAAAATAAATATGAATAAGATAATCAAAATGACTATCCATTTAATAACTCTTGCCGCTCCGACATCTGCGCTGTTATCGGAAACACTATTGTAATTTTCATCAGGCTCTATCCCCTTTTCGATGCAAACCTCGTTGACAAGGGAATTATAAACAGCCGTAAGACCGGTCGAAAAATCGTCATTCTTAAAGTGCTCAATACCGTAGGTGTCAAGTATCCTGCCGGTTTTGCTGTCGGGCAAAGCACCCTCAAGTCCGTAACCGACTTCGATTCTGACCTTTCGTTCTTCAACGGCAAGGAGCAAAAGAATACCGTCGTCATTCTCATCGGAGCCTATCTTCCATTTCCGAGCCATTTCAATAGAATAGGATTCAATATCTGAGCCGTCAAGGGTTTTAACAGTTGCAACAACAACCTGAGCGCCGCATTTTTTATAAAGTGCTTCGCCCTGAGCCTGCATTTTCTGTTCATCCTTCGCTGAAATGACGTCGGCAAAATCATTTACAAAGAAGTTATCTTTAGGTTCAGGAATATCGACAGCCGACACGGTTATTGTCAATAACGATATAATGATAATAATCGCAGCAATAGCCGTAAAGATTTTTTTCATAATTTAAAACTCCACTTTCGGTACACTTTGAGCGTCGTCGCTTGCCCGGAAAAACTCTGCTTTTTCAAAGTTGAACATACTTGCAATAATATTCTTCGGGAATTTTCTTATCATAGAATTATAGCTCTGAACAGCGTCGTTGTAGTCCTTTCGGGCAACAGCAATTCTGTTTTCGGTTCCTGCAAGCTCATCCTGCAGGGCAATGTAATTAGAATTGGCCTTGAGGTCGGGATATGCTTCCGTTACGGCGTTTACCCATACGGAAATCGCTCTGTCAAGCTCATCGTTAGCCTCTGAAAGGCTCTGTGCGTCCGTTGCCTTACCGACCTTTGCTCTCGCCTCGGTAACAGCGGTGAGGGTATCCTGCTCATACTTTGTGTATCCCTTTACAGTTTCAACAAAGTTCGGGATAAGGTCGGCTCTGCGCTGAAGCTGAGTCTGAATATCGGCCTGCTTTGTTTCAACAGCCGTCTGAGCGTCAACAAGTGAATTGTAGCTTCCTGCAACCGAGCCGATAAGAATACCGATAACGGCAACAACTGCAAGAATGATTATTAAAGTTTTTTTACCTTTCATAGAAGTATTCCTCCAAAATTGATTTATGACAAAAATTGTCTCTTATATTTTACTATTTCTTACTGCCGCAGTCAAGCAAATAACGCTTTTTGCACCGTTTAAATACAACATTTTTCCGCACTCGTTAAGCGTTGCGCCCGAAGTTTTAACATCGTCGATCAACAGTACGGTTTTATCGGTAATGTCGGTCTTACCGTCAACGTCAAACACACCGATCAGATTGCCCGTTCTTTCCAATCCGGAACATTCATGCTGATTGTCGGTGTCATAGAGCTTGACAAGCATTTTATCAGCAAAGGTAATACCGCTCAGCTCGGAAATTTCACGGGCAAGCAAACGGCTTTGGTTAAAGCCTCTTTCACGCTCCCTTTTGCGAAACATCGGAACATAGGTCACATAATCGAAAGACAAATCCGAAAAATTATCTTTCAGAGTTTGATACATCAGCTTTGCAAGCGGCTTATAAATATTTCGTTCGTCCTTGAATTTAAAGCGTTGAATACAGCTTTTGACTTCTCCCTCGTAATAAAGAGGAGCAGCAACGGCATAATAATTGACCGATTTCTTTTTGTCGCATTGGCAGTCTTCCTTTTTGGAGCCGCAGTGAGTACAAATTTCCCCCTCGATAAACGGAATTTGTTCGGCACAGATTTCGCAGTAATCATCAAACGGATCAATAAGCCCGTTGCAGAAAATACAGCGGTTCGGGAAGAAAAGCGAGGCAGCAAAAACAGAGATATCCTTAAATAAATCCTTCATCTTCATCCTCCGCACAGGTAAGGAAATGCTTTAAAGCGGTGTATCTTTTCGTCCTGCTGTTGTTGGCGGTCATTTTATATACCGTATCCTCCGAGCCTACGAGTATCATAATGCTTTTTGCCCTTGTGACGGCTGTATAAAGCAGATTTCTGTAACACAGATTCGGGATAACATTAAAAACAGGCATCACAACGGCTTTGAACTCGTTGCCCTGGCTTTTATGAACGGTGCAGGCATATGCGTGCTCGATCTCATTGGCATTTTCAAAGGAATATACAGCGTTCCTGTCCTCAAAATTTACGGAAAAAGCGGACGAAACAACATCGATCTTTTCGATAACGCCGATATCTCCGTTAAATATTCCGCTTCCTTCCTCCTTGCCCTTTGTCCAGATAATATCGTAATTGTTTTTTATCTGCATTACCTTATCACCCTCACGCAGAACACGTCCTGCAAGAGTGACCTCACGCTTGTCCCTTGACGGAGGATTCAGGACAGCCTGAAGCCTTTTATTAAGACTTATACTGCCGCATTCGCCCTTTCTTGACGGGCAAAGGACCTGAATATCATTTATCGCATCAAAGCCGTAAGCCTTGGGCAGTCTTTGAGAGCAAAGCTCGGTAATCGTATTTGAAACGGCAAGATCGGAATGTCTTTTCATAAAGAAAAAGTCATTATCCTTAGTTTTAAGATCAGGCATTTTGCCCTCGACTATGTCATGTGCGTTTGTGACTATTCTGCTTTTCATCGCCTGTCTGAAAACCTTTTTCAGCTCAACGACAGGCAAGGTTTCGGAATCAATCAAATCATGCAGAACATTACCTGCGCCGACCGCAGGGAGCTGATCCGAATCCCCGACCATTATAAGACGGCATCCGAGCGGTAAAGCATTCAAAAGACTTGAAAAAATCGTTACGTCAACCATGGAAAGCTCGTCCACAATAACTGCGTCCGCTTTCAAAGGATCCTGCATATTGTGCTTGAACTGAGGATTATCGTTCTTGTCCCACTCGACCTCAAGCAGACGGTGAATTGTTTTTGCCTCTCTGCCGGTGATTTCGCTCATTCTTTTTGCGGCTCGTCCTGTCGGAGCGGTCAGAGCAACCTTGAGACCGTCACGCTCAAACAGCTTCAATATTCCGTTCAGCGTTGTTGTTTTTCCTGTTCCGGGGCCACCGGTCAGTATAAGTATTCCCTTATCAACCGCTTTAACGATAGCTTCCTTTTGTTTTTCGTCATATACGATACATTCTTCACGTTCAATATTTTCTATATCCTGAAGCAAGGTCGGCTTGCCCGCAGGGGGAAATTTTAAAAAAATCTTTATCCTTTCGGAGGCTGAAAATTCGTCAGAATAAATCTTGTATAAAGCAACAAACTCTTTGTCGTCCATAACAAAGCTTTCAAGCTTATGCTGCTCAATAAGAGCGTCAATAGCTTTTTCAATCTCATCGGAATCGGTGTCGAGCAAAGCACCGGACGGTGCAATCAGCTTCTCACGTGGCAGACAGGTATGTCCGTTTTTGAGATTATGCTTTATAACGTGCATTACGCCTGCCTGAAAACGGAATTGCGGAGACGGCTTGACTTCCAAAGCATCTGCAATCTGTTCGGCTCGTTCAAAACCGATTCCGATCCCCTCCGTGCAGAGAATATAAGGATTGATTTGCACGGCGTCAACGGCATTTGCACCGTATAATTGATAAACCTTCAGGCATTCCGAGGCAGTCATACCGAGCCTTTCAAGCGCAATCATAACCTGACGGACAGAAAACTGCTCGTTAAAGGCTTTGCAGATTTTTTCAGCCTTTGAAAATGATATTCCGTTTATAAGCGCAAGTGATTTCGGATGCTTTTCAAGCACCTCAAAAGCCTCATCGCCAAATCTTTCAATAATTTTCTGTGCAGTTTTCGGGCCTATTCCCTTGACCGCACCCGACGCAAGGTAACGGTATAAATCGGCGGCGGTGGACGGGAGCGTCCTTTCGCAAAGCTCCGCCTTGAACTGTTTACCGAAAGTCTGATGTACCACCCATTTGCCCCTGAGCTTCAGCTCCTCGCCTACGGAAATTTCAGGAAGAACGCCGACAACGGTTATGTACTCCTCATCGGAAGACAGCTCAAGAACCGTAAACCCGCTTTCGGGCTTACGGAACACAAGTTCTTCAACATATCCGTGGATTTCTTCAAAGCCGTCGTTCATCATTTTCTTCTCCGATAAACAAATCTTCTTTTTTTATTTTCGTAAAACATCCTATTTCCTCGGAAATACAGTCTACAAGCTTCTTTTCATCGTCGCTGAGAGCAGATTTGTCGATCTCAATCTTGTCAAAAAGCAGATCTCCAAACACCATTTTCTTAAAATAAGCTCCGTAGATCAGCGTTTCAATATCTCCCCGTTCGGAATCGGGAGGAATTTTAATTATGTATCTGCTTCTGCCCTTAGGACGGTAGACAAACAGCAAGGCGGTATAAATCAATGAAACAAAACCGATAAAGCTCAAAGCCGCAACAAGACCGTAAATCAAAGCGTGCTGCATAAAATCACCTCACTGACATTTTATTCAGTGAGGGATAAAATGTTAAATCGCTGACTTTCATACGGGCAGGTCTGTAAGCCGAGTTCTGTCATTTAAGGCAATTATCTATCCAGGCTCCGAATTGCTCCGAAGCTCAAGCCACCCTTCGATTTTAAAGGCCGAGCAAGCCTGATCGGTCGGTGTTGCCCCGAATAGGGTTTACAGGATCGAAACGTTTCCGTGCGATCGGTGAGCTCTTACCTCGCCTTTCCACCCTTACCGTAACACGGCGGTATATCTCTGTTGCACTGTCCCTAAGGTTACCCTCGGCGGCCGTTAGCCGTTATTCTGCTCTATGGGGCTCGGACTTTCCTCATGCCGATAAGCATGCAACTGCCCAACCTGCCCGTATGATAATCAACGATACATATTATTTTAATTTAAAAACACATAAAAGTCAATTAAATCAATCATTTATTTTTGCAAAGTATTGTAAAAAGCTTTGTTTTGTAGTAAAATAAACACGCTCCGATCGCTGCTGCGGTCATGGAAGTGGGTGTATAAAAATGAGCGATATATATTTTAAGAATTATAAAAAGAAAGATGATACGGGCGAAATTCCGATCACTCAATCCGAAAAGGATTTTCAGGACAGACTTACACAGCAAAAATATGAGGAAATATTAAGAAATCAGCAGCGGCTCGGAACATTTGAAAGCTATTCCGAAGGCGATCGTCCGACATATGAAAACGAGCCTTCGCCGCAAAGGAACAGACCGCCGCAAAAATCGGCTCCTAAAAAGAAAAAGAAAAAAAAAGGTTGCGGTTGCGGCTGCGGAACATTGTTTATAATCTTTCTTCTACTGATTGCTTTAATCCCTGTCGGAAGCTTCGGATATGTTTATTCCCTCTGTTCAAAGACGAATTACGTTGAATCGCAGAACAGATCATTATCCTCCGATCCCGATTATTTCAACGTTCTTCTGATCGGCTGTGATAAATCCGACGGAACATCTCAGCGCTCCGATTCAATGATACTTGTTACAATCGACAAGGAGCATCAGAAGATCAAGTTCACCTCGTTTATGCGTGATCTTTGGGTTTCGATTCCCGGTTATGAGGACGCAAGGCTCAACGCCGCATATTCCTACGGAGGCGCTCCCCTGCTGACAGAAACGATAACGGAAAATTTCAATGTCAGAATTGACAATTACGTTATGGTTGATTTTGAAATGTTTGAAAAACTGATCGACGGTCTCGGCGGAGTCAGCGTTGATATAACCGAAGAAGAGTCCGATTTCATCAACGAGACAAGCCACGCAAAGGTACATCCGGGCGAAAACATTCTCAACGGCGACTACGCCCTGATCTATTGCAGAATCAGATATCTCGATTCCGACTTCAACCGAACTCAGCGTCAACGAAAAGTGATGAATTCCATTCTGAAAAAGGTAATGTCGCAAAATCCGCTTACAACGCTATCCGTTATGAGCAACATTCTTCCGCTTATTACAACGGATATTTCACCGCTTAAACTGACGTTAAAGGCTTTCAGCGCGGTCAATCTTCTGAAATACGGCAACGATCAGTTCAGAATACCGACGGACGACGGTTATTCAAACGAATATATCAACGGTCAGGATGTGCTTGTTCCTGATATAGAAGCAAACAGCGAAGCCTTGCACAGCTTCATATATGAATAAAAGAAGAGGCTGTTGCAATAAGCGAAGAACAAAAGAAACAATAATTATATTAAAAGGCTTGTATTGGATTTTTTTACCGATACAAGCCTCGACATTTCTTATTTAGAATAAGTAAAAAAATATGTGTTTCTTTTTAGCCGTTTTTTCCGATTTGACGTATACACATACGCCGGGCATCGGAAGAAAACGGCTTCTTCATCTTATTGCGA
>JAXJRE010000079.1:0-1514 GCA_036310785.1 Acutalibacteraceae bacterium | reverse complement strand
GCTCAAAGGTTTAACGGAGGTTTCCCAATCGGCAGACAGCCTCAAATCTGAGCTTTCCGAGCTTTCAAAGCAAATTGATTCAATCCCCGTTTCCGACGGGAGCGATACAAAAAACGAGAAAAATTTTGAGTTATAGTCGAAGAATAAAATGACTGCAAACCTTTTTAGGCTTGCAGTCATATTGTTTTTATCGCAGAGAAAAGCCTTCCCGCCGAACAGGCAATACCTCTTTGTCAAGATTGCCGCCGTTCTTTAAATAAATATCGAAAAGCTCCTGCTGTCTTTCATCTGTGTATGCGTAGCCCCACTGATTTTTGATCTTTGCGAAATCCTCAAAGGTTTCGTCGGGCAAGGTCGTTATCCTTTCAATATCAAGCGGCAGAGGAATACATACCGTACCGTCCGAGGTGATATAGTATTTTTCCGCAAGCTCGATAAGCCGCCTGTTCGCTTCAAGCCTCGGATATTCTTCGTCAAACTTGATTCTTGTAATCGGGAACACGGCTACCCTCGGAGAAAGAAGCTCATATGCGTTCTTTGAAAGTCCGAAATGTCCGTGGTGGGCGACCTGAATAACATCGCATTTCAGGCTTTCGCCATACCGAGCCTCCATAACGGCACTCGCAAGAGCCGAGCAATCGCCGGGAATGAACACCCGTGTTCCGCAAGCAGTCATCATCACGGCACAGGAGGAATCGTTATAATCTTTTATCCTCTGAGGAAAAATATCCTCGTGGGTACAAAGCACGTCAAAGCTGAGATTTCTCACCGTGAACCGCATACCCGAATGGAGCTTGTATTTCGGAACGTCAAGGGCTTCAAGCTGTCTGAACAGCTTCTCGGAAATCAGAATCTCCTCAATATCCCAGTTGCCCTCGGCATCGTATTTCGGATCAATCAGATTTGAATAAAACCCCTCAATCACAACATCGTCACAGTTGTATTTCAGAAAATCCATCAGCTTGGAAACGTGATCGGTATGTGCGTGAGTTATCAACCAGCCGTTGACAACGATCTTTTCCCCTTTCGGAGTTCTGTCACGCATAAATTTGTGGATTCTGTCGTTGTCGTTGAACTGGAAATAATGTCCGCTGTCCACCACGAAAAAGCTGTTATCCGGGCACTGCACCAAAAGGCACATTCCGCAGTCGATATAGGTGTGGTCGTTCTCAAAGGCATAGAAAACCGTTTCTCCGTCACCCTCACAGCAAGGCCCGCAACATTCGGGTACGGGATTTTCCCCTGCCGTCACTCTCAGGGTTGCGTCGCAGGGCGTAAAATATGCCGTTATATGCAGTCCGTCTCTTTCAAGAAGAAAGAATTTGTTGCCGGCAATTTCATTCCTGCGAATGACCGAAAAGCCGTTATTGCAGAGCTTTTCTATCCATTTTTCCGTTTCGTTGATGCTCGTGTCGGCATATACCACCATTTGGCAGTTTTCACGGCAATCGTATATCTCGGGATATCTGTTCATGCCGAAATCCAAGTTAGTGTTAAAGAAATCCATATTATTC
>JAXJRE010000078.1:0-10780 GCA_036310785.1 Acutalibacteraceae bacterium | reverse complement strand
TTTTTCGGCTACCGCAAGGTGGTCTGTTTTCGTACGCCCTTTTTGGGATGGTACTCAAATTACAATGTTTCAAACTTATTCCTCCGTTTCAGTAATCCCCGTCCGCCTTTTTTCGGCAAGCCTTTCGGATTGTCTTTATTGTAAATATTTAATTTGTCCATTTTGTGAACTAATCAAAAATATTCTTTAAAAAACACTTATTTCAAAGGTAGTTTTCGATCTGAACTCCTCGCCTGCCCTGAATGTGCACTGAGGGAAGCTCGGCTGATTGGGAGTGTCGGGATAGAACTGGGTTTCAAGACAGAGACCTGCGTGCTGAATGAGAGGAAGTCCGCCCTTGCCGATCACCGTGCCGTCAAGGAAGTTTCCCGTATAAAGCTGAACGCCCGGAAGATCGGTATAAACCTTGAGCTGTCTGCCGCTGACAGGCTCATAGACGACTGCGTCCGCCTCGCCCTCGATGTGCTCAAGGCAGAAATTGTGGTCGTAGCCCCTGCACATAACGAGCTGTTCGTCCCTGTCGTGTATCCTCTTGCCGATCGCCGTCGGATTTGTGAAATCAAACGGAGTGTTGGCAACCGAGCGAAGCTGACCGGTCGGGATGCTGTATTCGTCCGTCGGAGTGAATTTTCTTGCATTGAGCTTGAGAATGTGACCGAGCACATCGCTCATTGCAGAGCCGCTGAGATTGAAATAAGTATGGTTTGTGAAATTGATAACCGTGTCCTTGTCGCTGACTGCGCTGTATTCAATCTCAACCTTGTTGTCCTCTGTCAGAGTGTATCTGACCTTTGCGTCCATTTTGCCCTCAAAACCGCTTGCGCCGTCGGGACTTGTGTATGAAAGCTCGACCGCATTATCACCGATTATCTCAGCGTCCCATACTGCGTCCGAAAATTCGCCTGCGCTGTGCAGACAGGTTGTGTCCTTTTCGTTTTTGGTGAGCTGAACCTTTTTGCCGTTCATCTCAAACGCTCCGCCTGCAATTCTGTTGGCATATCTTCCGACGACCTTGCCCTGATAATCGGTAAAATTCAGATGACCGTACAGACTGTCGAAGCCGACGGTTATGTCGTTCACCCTGCCGTATTTATCGGGCGTATAGAGAGCCTGAAGCGTTGCGCCGAGGGTAATAACCTGAAGAATAATTCCGTTGGAATTTTTAATTGTAAAAAGCCTGACCTCTTTGCCGTCGGGCATATTTCCAAAAAATGAACTGTTTACAGACATAGTTAGATATCTCCTTTACATTGTGTCAGAGGGTGAAAGAAATACGTGGAGCGGAAACCACTGCTGAATATTCGCAGGAAGCTCGGCTCTGTCCGCCTCAAGATTTGAGAAGAATACTCTTGTCGCCTTGTGGTGATCCATTTCAAACTCCGCCTCGCCGTCGAATTTTTCAACCTTTACTTCGTTGTTCTTGACTTCTATTTTGAGCTTTTCGTCGCCGTATTTGCCGTGGATAAGCACGGTCATAACTCCGTCGCAGAGCTTTGCGTAGCTCGACTTTGCATTGAAAGAAGCACGGATAAACTTTTCAAAATCATATACCAGTATCATCTCACAGCCGCCGATGCCGAAGCCGTCCGCATTCTCATCAAAGAACCTTCTCTTGTCCGTTTCAAACGGTGCAACGGTGAAATTTATGTTGTAGGACTCGGTTTTTTCCATAACCGCCGCCACAAGATTAGGAAGGTACGCAGGATCAACAACATCAAATTCCGCAACGTTTTCCTTTGTATCATTGAGTACAAAATAACCGACAAATTCGCCGTCCTTTTTCAGAATGTACGGTATATTTCTCCACGAGCAGAGAACGTCAAAGTAGCTCTCCGGCTTACGGTTTGACCTGACGGGAAGCCTTGAATAAAGCTTGTCAATCTCCGCTATGCTCTGTGTGTCGTCCGCTTTCAGCTCCTCAATCTCAAATCCGCTGGAAATTGCCTTGAGAGAGTGTCTGTACGCATTTCTGCTGAAGCCGTATTTCAGCACAGTTCCCGATGATTCAAATCCGAAGTAGCCGTAGCGCTGACGCTGACCGCCGAGATATGCGACATCAACACCGTTTTTACGCATATCCTCAACCGACATCTCCATAAGCTCAATCATATATCCCATCGACCTGTATTCCTTGCCGACGGCAACGTTGCCGATACAGCACGCCTTGATATATTCTCCGCCGACCGTCATATCGTTATAAAAACTGCCTATCGCCGCACGAAATGTTCCGTTCTCGTCCTGAACAACAAAGTTGTTGTATGCAGGTCTGTACTGATCCTTGTAGCACTTTGGAAGCAGATTAAAGAAATCTCTGCCGAATTCATCGTTTGAGAAGAACACCTCGTCAATGAATCTGAGAAGCTCCTTGTTGTCCTCGTCTTTTCCTCTGCCGTAATACAAATTATTTGCCATGTTCAAATCTCCTTTATTTAATATCCTTGCGCTTCTTAGTTTTTGATAAGCTTAACTATTCTGCTCGTGCCGAGCCTGTCCGCTCCGAGCCTGATAAATTCCTCGGCGTCCTCAAGCGAAGCAATGCCGCCTGCCGCCTTGATTTTTGTTCCGTTTGAAACATACTTTGCAAAGAGGGCAACATCCTCCCTCGTTGCTCCTGCCGCAGAAAAGCCTGTTGATGTCTTGATAAAGTCCGCTTCGGACTCCGAAACGATCTCGCACATTTTTATTTTTTCTTCCTCGGTCAGAAGGCAGGTCTCGATAATGACCTTTAACAGCTTGCCTCCGCAGGATTTTTTTACGGCATTTATCTCGTCAAGGACATAAGCGTATTTCTTGTCCCTTAGAGAGCCGATGTTGATTACCATATCAATTTCTTCTGCCCCGTTTTTGACTGCTTCCTCTGCCTCAAAGCACTTTGCCGCCGTGGTCGAATATCCGTTCGGGAAACCGATGACTGTACAGACAGGGATTTTTCCGCCGACATATTCCGCCGCCCTATTAACATAGCTCGCAGGAATACAGACGGAAGCACAGCCGTATTTAATTCCGTCGTCGCAAATCCGCCTGATCTCCTCCCACGTTGCCGTCTGAGAAAGCAAGGTGTGATCCACCCTTGAAAGTATTTCTTTAATATCCAATTTAAGTTCCGATCCTTTCTCTGTAATTGTCCGCATAATCAGACAAGCTCGCCCGTCTGAACATTGACGAGATTCTGGAACAGGGCAATCTGAGACGAGGAAACAAACTTGTCCTCGTGCAGACTGCCGAAAAACCACCGCTTGTAATCGCAGTTGGAGCTTAGCTCCTGCAAATAGGCATTCAGTCCCGAAACCGTCAGAGGTTCATTGTCCTTGAGGCGCAGAAAATTCTTTATCTTCTGTGCAGGCTCATGGGTGACTATGTAATCGACCTTGTACTTGCATCTTTCAAGATTTTCCGCACCCTCACGCATCTCGTCGGGAGTGGGAATTTCCGCCCTCGACCAGGTGTCGTGCTCAACTCTCATATCAATGTCGGGGCTTTCGCCACCGCCCATTGTGAAATATTGTTCTCCCTCGATCTCAAATACCTGACCTCTCATAAGGTGGTAAATATTATCCCTGATCTTGTGAGCCTTGCCGCCTGCAAAGCTTACCACGGGATATCTCGAAATCAGGTCGAAGTTTTCGTGAGTTCCGTCCACAAACAGAATCTTATACTTTTTTCTGCCGAGCTTATCAAGAATTTTTTTCTCCTTTGAGTCGCCCCGCCATATAAATCCGAAATCTCCGCAGACAATAAGTGTGTCGCCGTCTTTTATGTTTTTGAATTTTTTCTGTGAAAACAGGGCATAATCGCCGTGCATATCTCCAGTTGCGTAAACCATGGTTTGTTCACTCCCCAAAATGTGATAAATTTTTTGATTTTCATATTTATTTTTACAGTTCAATCTGTTATAATATTTCAAGATATATAATACTACAAGTTTGGGTGTCTTGTCTATGAAAAAATTTATTATTTTTATATGTTGCGCCGCTTTAACTGTAATTTCTCTGACCGTTCCCGTTTCCGCCGCCGACTACACGGCGGACGTCAAGCTATATTCAACCGTTGATCTGCTTATCAACACCGACAGCAATGCCGTAATAATTGATAAAAATGCGGACAAACAAATCGATCCGTCGGGACTGACAAAAATTATGACAGCTCTCGTCGTTTTGCAGAATGAAAAGGATCTCAGCCGCAAGATCACCGTTTCGGGAGCTTCGCTTGAAAGCCTTTACGGAACGGGCTGTATTATGTCGGGGCTTCAGGACGGCGAGGTAATCAGCGTACACGATCTGCTCTGCTGTATGCTTATCCCCGGCGGAAACGATGCCGCCCTTGTGCTTGCCAACGAATACGGCAAGGGCATCGACAGCTTTGTTGCCAAGATGAACGCCGCCGCAAAGAAGCTCGGCTGTACCAAAACGACGTTCACCGATCCTCACGGTCTTGACGACACAGACCAGAAGTCCACGGCAAATGACCTTGCGAAAATCACTTCTGCCGCATTGAAGTATTCCGTATTTCAAACAATAGTCGCCAGCCTGACCTATGAGCTTCCGCAGACAAACAAGAATGAAGCAAGAACGATAGTTTCCACAAACTATATGCTCAACTACGGCTTTCCCGATTATTACTACGACTACTGCCGTGGAATCAAGACAGGCGCAAGCGACACCGAAGGTCAGAGTATGATTTCCTACGCAACCAAGAACGGATACACCTATCTTGCGGTTGCGCTCGGCGGCCCGTACAAGGATACCGACGAGGACAACGACACGGAAAATCAGGCCATTCTCGACGTTATGAGAATGTTCGAATGGGCTTTTGAAAACCTCAGCTATGAGATAGTAACGAAGCAGCAACAGTTCGTCACCACGATCCCCGTCAACTACTGCTGGGAAATGGACAATGTCCGCCTTGTAGCAAA
Source organism: Acutalibacteraceae bacterium (assembly GCA_036310785.1). Lineage (GTDB taxonomy): Bacteria > Bacillota > Clostridia > Oscillospirales > Acutalibacteraceae > CAG-488. Next base: position 5,868 of record JAXJRE010000078.1, on the reverse strand, counting down.
AAATGAAGTTCTTGCCCTTGTGCCCGAGGGTAACGGATCGCAGAGCGTCAGTTTCGAGCCTATTGATATGCCTGAGTCGCTGGACGCACCGTTCAAAGCCGGGGACACGGTATGCAAGGCGAAGATTATGTTTGCAGGACGGCAGATCGGTACGGTTGAGCTTGTCGTTGCCGAGAGCGCAAATATGAGTATGCTCCTCTATCTCAAGGCGGCAATAAAACGAATGACGGCAAGCACGGTGTTCAAGATTTTAATTGCTGTTGCGGTAATATTTATCGGACTTTATGTTGCAATGTATATCCGCACTAATCGCAGACGCCGCAAAAACCGAGAGCTGAAAATGTTCAAATACAGCGAAACTCAGGACACAAAGCAGAACAAAAGAAAAAAATGACAATATTCTATAAAAAATAATAATTTCAGCAAACCTCCCTTTGAATTTTCATCGGGAGGTTCAATTTTTTTCATCTGTTTCCGACTTTTTACGATTTTTTTCGACTTTCATAATTGCCGACATAGCTAAATTTTTCACAAAATAATAAAAAATGTTATTTATTTTCACTTTTTTATTGACATTCTGATATCATAGTATTATAATATAAAATGTTAATTTATTTCACATATCGTTGGTGATATTTATGGATGTAGAATATTGTATTACGGAGAGTACAATCTACTTTGATAATTGTAAATTTAACACCTACGGCATTTCGGCAGTCATCAAAAACTCCTCAAAGATCTCCTCCGAATTTCCCGATGTTTCGTTGGATAAAGCCTTTGTTGAGAGACTAACGAATATCTTGAATTTTTCGGAGATTAAGGAATGTCAATTTCAGGAAGTAATAATTGACGAGCTGAACCGGTAAACATTAAAAATAAAAACACAGAGATTTTCCATTCTCTGCGCAGTTTCTCATACTCTGTTTTTTAATCTTCTATCAGATAAATTTGCAGAAAAAACGAATAAAAAGACGAAGATCAGATTTTTTACAATTCCGATCTTCGTCTTTTTTATTTCGTTACAAGTTCCTTTTCTGCCTCTGTTTGTTCGGTTATTTCCTTGTTCACGTCGTCAATAAATTTGCCGTGGTGATAGGGAACAAACTTGAGGAAAATCCACGCAGCAATCGCACCGATTGAGTTGAGTACGATATCGCCCATTGTATCCATTATCGGCCATCTGCCAATGTTCTTAGGATCAAAGAGCGTTGCCTCCTTCGGAGTACCCTTGGCAAGCTCATAGCACCAATGCTGAGCGTCTCCGATTGCGCCTGTTGCAGGATTTGTCATAACCTGATCCATCGTAAATTCGATAAGCTCCCAACAGGTTGAAACGAAAAACGAAAAGCCTAAAGCGCAAAGAATTGCAACAGGAACAGAAACAGTCACTTTGTCTCGCCTCTGCATTGCCACAACAACCTCATATCCGAGCAGAACGCAAAGTGCGCCGCTTATCAGGTGCATACCCGAATCCCACAATCTGATGTCATAGTAGAAATTCAGGAATTTTCCGCCGAACGAGGCTGCGAATATCATTATGATCGAAACGTCCTGAACGATCGACGGGATATGCCTCACAAAGCTTTTTTCGGGGAAGAGCATAAATAATTCCCAAGCGAACATTGCGATAAAATTCGCTCCGACCTGTAAGGGATCGGATATATCAAAGGGAACTCTGAAAAATCCGGCGATGAAAGCGTATATCATCAACCCTCTCAGTATCCACCAATAGATAAGCTCCCATGTTTTACAAGACGATCTTATCCTACCTAAATATTCTTTCATTCCATCACCTTTTCTTTTTTGATAAGTGCGATTTCCATAATACGATAAAATCCGTGTTTTGTCAATAAATTATTCAAGCTCCTCGGAATAATCCTCTTTTGAGAAGTCGAAATCCTTATCAATCTCCACCCTGCCGAATTTCCTGCGCTTTGAATACTCTGCGGAGTTGCGCTTGTAAATCGTGTTGTTAAAGCAGGTTCTGTGGGATCCGTTGTGGTGGCAGACATGGCCTTTCTGCTGAACGCAAAGCAACAGAGCCTCGCCTTCGCAGTCAACGTCAATTGACATAACACGCTGTGTATTGCCCTTTTCTGCACCGAATTTATACACCTTATCCTTCTGAGCGGAATAGTAATACGCTCTGCGTGTTTTCAGCGTATAGGCAAAGGCCTCCTTGTTCATATATGCAACCATCAGCACCCTGTTCGAGCCGTACTCCACGGTTACAACGGGCATTGTTTTTTTATTTTCCCAAAGCTTGTAAAGATCCATTTTTCTTTCCTCCGTAATTTAAAATCCGAAAAAGCTCATCTGTGTGCTCTGCGGCAGACCTTCAAGCGCACCGCAAGCATCGAGCGTTTCCATAACCGATTTGCTGACTCCCGACCTCTGCTGAAGATCGTCGCGGGACATATATTCACCCTCACCGTCGTCACGGGCTTTCATCAGCGCAACTGCCGCCGACTCTCCCGTTCCCGACATTGACATGAAAGGAAGTCTGATTTTTCCGTCCTCGATCTGATATATCGTTGCGTGCGATTTATACAGGTCGATCGGCAGAAATTCAACGCCTCTTGCCATCATTTCATTGACAACCTGCATTGCGACAAACATATTCTCTTCCTTTGCCGTTGCGTCGTGTCCCTTGGCGGTGATGGAATTCATAAGCTGTTTAACCGCCGCCCTGCCTTCCATTATAGCAACCGTGTCAAGATCCTCGCCTCGGACGGTCATATATGTTGCGTAATACTCGGTCGGTTTATATACCTTGTACCACGCAAGGCGCATTGCCGCGCTGACATAAGCCGCCGCATGAGCCTTAGGGAACATATACTTTATTTTCATACAGGAGTCAATGTACCAGTCCGGCACATCATGCTCCTTCATCGCCTTGATATGCGTTTCCGTGAGAAGCTTCGTTGCGTTACCCTTACGCACGATCTCCATTATCTTGAACGCCATATCAGGCTCAAGTCCCTTGTGCATAAGGTAAACCATAATATTGTCTCGTGTTCCGATAACTTCTGAAATCGTGCATATGCCGTTTTTGATAAGCTCCTGAGCGTTGCCGAGCCAAACGTCGGTACCGTGAGAAAGTCCGGAAATCTGAAGCATATCCGAAAAGTTTTTCGGTTTCGCTTCCATTAACATTCCTCTGACGAACGGCGTGCCGAGTTCGGGCAGAGAAAGCGTACCCGTTTCACAGCCGATCTCCTCGGCGGTAACTCCGAGCGGCTCTGGCGAGGTCAGAAGCTCGTAGAGCTTAGGATCACAGATATCAACGTCAAACACATTTATTCCCGTCAGATCCTCAAGATGACGGTAAAGCGTCGGCACATCGTGACCGAGGTTATCAAGCTTGAGAATGGTATCATGAAGCGAATGGAAATCGAAGTGAGTTGTTCTCAGTCCGCCCGAAACATCGTCGGCAGGATGCTGGATAGGTGTGAAGTCCTCCGCATCGTTGCTTGCAGGCACAACGACCATTCCGCCGGGGTGCTGACCTGTTGTACGCTTAACTCCCGTACAGCCCTTTGTCAGCCTGTCCTCCTCGGCACGGTTGACCGTTATTCCCTTGACCTCAAGCCACTTCTTGACAAAGCCGTATGCCGTCTTGTCCGCAATAGTGCCGATCGTACCTGCCTTAAAGGTGTGATCCTTACCGAAAAGCTCCTCCGTGTATCTGTGAGCGTAGAACTGATACTCTCCGCTGAAATTGAGGTCGATATCGGGCTGTTTATCGCCCTTGAAGCCGAGGAAGGTTTCAAACGGGATATCGTGACCGTCACGGTGCATCGGTTTTCCGCAGACGGGACAGTTTTTCGGCGGCAGGTCATAGCCCGACCCGACCGAGCCGTCCATAAAAAACTCGCTGTGCTTACATTCTGTGCATATGTAGTGCGGCGGCAGAGGGTTGACCTCCGAAATACCTGCCGCATGGGCGACAAATGACGAGCCGACAGATCCTCTCGATCCGACATAATAGCCGTGTTCCTCGGAGTTCTGCACAAGCTTCTGTGCGATCATATAGAGAACTCCGAAGCCGTTGGAAATGATCGACTTCAACTCCTTTTCAAGTCTTGCCGCAACATTTTCGGGAACGGGATCGCCGTAGTCACGCTTTGTGCGTTCCCAGCAGATTCTTGTCAGATCCTCGTCCGCACCCTCAAGGCTCGGCGGAAACGTTCCTCTCGGGAACGGAGTCATTCCGCTTTCGCAGAGGTCGGCGATTCTGTTAGGATTGGTTATGACGATCTCCTTCGCCGTCTCCTCGCCGAGGAAGGCAAATTCGGCAAGCATTTCCTCCGTTGTTCTGAAATAAAGCGGAGCCTGCTTGTCCGCATCGGAAAATCCCATGGAAGTCATAAGGATCTCACGGAACACCGCATTGCCGGGATCAATGAAATGAACGTCGCAGGTGGCAACAACCATCTTGCCGAGCTTGTCGGCGATATGAATTATCTGACGGTCAACATTTTCGAGATCCTCAACCGTCCTGAACCGCTCATAGCGTTCGTCCTGACTTCTGAGCATAAAAGCGTTGTTGCCGTTCGGCTGAATTTCAAGATAATCGTAAAACGACGCTATTCTGAGAATATCCTCGTCGCTTTTCTGATCGACAATCGCCCTGTAAAGCTCGCCCGCTTCGCAGGCACTTCCGACGATAAGTCCCTCACGGTATTGCATCAGCCTGTGACGTGGTATTCTCGGTCTGCGCTTGAAAAATTTCAGATTGGAATCCGTTATCAGCTTGTAGAGATTTTTAAGTCCCTGAGTATTTTTTGCAAGTATGATTATATGATATGTCTTTTCGGCACGGACTTTTTCTATGTACTCGTCGGGGATTTCGTCCTCCGCACCAAAGTTGTATTCACCGTAAAAATCATCGTCGTCAACAAGGTAGCCCTCCATGCCGTAGATGATCTTGATTCCTGCCTTTGCGGCTGTGTTGCACGCTTCGGGGAAGGACTGAACAACGCCGTGATCGGTTATCGCAATCGCCTTGTGTCCCCATGCCGCCGCACGGCTGACAAGCTCCTTTGCGCTCGTCATGCCGTCCATTGCAGACATATTTGTATGCAGGTGAAGCTCAACCCTTTTTTCGGGAGAGTTATCCTGCTTCTCGATTTTTTCTATCTCCGTAACCGCTCTGGCATTGATGAGATAGGTGTGCATATAGGTGTCCATATTGATCGAACCACGGACAAGAACAGTCTTTCCGTCCTTGAGGTTTTCAACAAGATCCTCGCACTTCTTCTTTTCGCCGAACACCTTTATCGGGTAGGACGAGGTGTAGTCGGTAATATTAAAATTGATGATACTGTATCTGCCGTCCTTGGACTCCCTCGTTTCGAGTGAGAACACGTCACCCCAGACAACCACCTCACCGTCCTCCGGCAGACAATCCCTGATCGGCTTCGGCTTTCCCTTGATCATTGTGCCGAACAAGGGCTTTGCATTGGTTATCGAAATCGGCAGATCCTCGTATGTTTTTTCTTTCGGCTTTTTCTGTATCGGAGTTTTGGAAACCGCCACGGGATTTGCCATCGGTGCGGCGGTCTGAATTTTCTCGTTCTCCTTTTTCTGGAGAGCCTCAAGAGCCTTTATATCGTCCTGCGCCGTAACGTTGCTGATAAATTCAACCTTAATCAGTCTTTCAAAACGGCGGTCAACGGTCTTTTGAATAAACTTGTCACAGCCGAGATTGACAAGCACGTCTTTTCCGTTTGCCGCAAGCTCAACGGTCAGCCTGTCGCCGCTGATGCTGTACTGTGCGCCCTCTAAAATGGATTTTGACGCAGGAAAATTCTCGTATATCTCCTTGACAAAGCCTGTCATATAGTTTATATCGAAAGATTCGGG
>JAXJRE010000077.1:0-8415 GCA_036310785.1 Acutalibacteraceae bacterium | reverse complement strand
CTCGACACCTCCCCTTGCCACGCAACAAGGGGAGGCTGAAACGGTCTCTGCTAACTTAAAGCTTTATCGTCTAACGTCTAATGTCTACAATCTAAAGTCTAACTTTTCACCTCATCCGCCTCGTTCCTCGGCACCTTCCCCTCAAGGGGAAGGCTTGGAAAAAGACATTAGATTTTAGGTGTCAGATTTTAGACAAATCAATATTAAGGCTTTCCCGTCTAAAGCAAAGCTGCAAGCTTTCCTTTTCGGATCGCTTGCAGTCATTTTTATTGAATTTTTTAATCAGAACTGAGGATTGTTAAACTGCGGATTGTACTGAGCGTTGAACTGCGGTGCGCTTGCAAGCTCGGTTCTTCTGAGATTTTCATAGAACTGAGCGTGAGAAGCTTCAATATAAGCCGTTACCCAAAAAGCACCTACTCCCAGGCAGAAAGAACCGACGATCATCCAGCCGATGAAGCTTAGGTCAAGAACGAAAAGCTCACCTTTATGTCCCGACATCATTCTCTGGCTTTCATCCATGCACTTTTTCCAATCATAATCGGGATTATCAACCTTGATATACATTGCCATTGAGTAAGCGTAGCTTTTTACGATACCGGGAATAACAAAAAGCAACGACCAGAGCAAAGTAAAAATAAAGGTCATCAGACTGATTAAAAATGTGTTGGAAAAGTCATATTTAAAACCGTTGAAAATATCAACAATATCCATTGTATGTCCGTTGCGGGTCTGTTTAAGGAACATCGCCGAAACACCGTATGCAATAGGTCCCGATATAAGCAGGGCGGCAATCTGTCCGACTCCGGGAATAACGTTTACAAGCTGTGACAAAGCAACCTGAATAACAACAACGACAACGGCGATAAGCCATGTGTTGCCGAAAATTTTGCCTCCAAGCTGTGCTTTTGCCATTTCTTTAATCTGCTGTCTTGTCATATAATCTCCTCCTTTGATTTGATTATATCATTCTATTTTTAACTGTCAATATTATATGTCGAAATTTACAAACTGTTCATCTTGACCAGAATTTTCTGTCGAGGGAGCGGTACTGGATCGCTTCGGAAATGTGCGTTGCTTCTATGATCTCCGAGCCGTCAAGGTCGGCGACCGTCCTCGCAACTCTGAGAATTTTATCATATGCACGGGCGGAAAGTCCGAGCCTGTCAAAGGCCATTTGAAGCATCTTCATTGCCGCATCGCTCGCCCTGCAAAACTCCCTCGTCATTGCCGCATTCATCTGAGCGTTGCAGTTTGCAGAAGTGCCTTTGAGCCTTTCCTGCTGAATTTTTCTTGCCGCATCAACCCTCTTTTTGATCTCCGAGGAAGGCTCTCCGCGGTGTTCGTCGGAAAGCTTTTCAAAATCGACGGGCGGCACTTCGATATGTATATCAATCCTGTCAAGAAGCGGACCGCTGATTTTTGAAAGATACTTTGCCGCCGCACCCTCACGGCAGGTACACTCTCTTGTCGGATGTCCGTAGTAGCCGCAAGGACAGGGATTCATCGCGCAGACGAGCATCACCGAGCAGGGGTATGTCGAAGCTCCCGAAGCTCTTGAAATAGTGATCTTTCCGTCCTCAAGCGGCTGTCGCATCATCTCCATTGCCTGACGGGAAAATTCGGGAAGCTCGTCAAGGAAAAGTACGCCGTTGTGGGCAAGCGAAATTTCACCCGGCTTGGGAACTGCTCCGCCGCCGGCAAGTCCGATTGTCGAAACGGTGTGGTGCGGCGAACGGAACGGACGCTGAGTAATCAGGCTCGAATTATTTTTGATTGCACCTGCAATGGAATAAATTTTTGTTGTTTCCAGACTTTCTTCAAAGGTCATTGACGGCAGGATCGAGGGAATCCTCTTTGCAAGCATACTCTTGCCCGAGCCGGGACTGCCGATCATCAGCGTGTTGTGACCTCCTGCCGCGGCAACCTCAAGCGCACGCTTCGCCTCAAACTGACCTTTGACATCGGCAAAGTCTGGCATATAGTCGAACAGTTCACCGCCGTTCGGCTTGACAGGCTTTGCAGGCTCGATCGGCTTTGTTCCTCTGAGATGATTTAAAACGGCGAAAACATCAGAGGCAGGATAAATCTCTGTTCCGTCAACTATTGCCGCCTCGTTTGCGTTCTCGGACGGGACAAAAATTTTTCTCACTCCGCACTGATGCGCTCCGATAACCATGGGCAGGACGCCGTTCACTCTGCGGATTTTGCCGTCAAGAGAAAGCTCGCCGAGGAAAATATAATCGTCGGTTTTTACATTGAGCTGTTCGGACGCCTCCAGCAGAGCGATAAATATTGAAAGATCGTAAAGAGGACCTTCCTTTCGTCTGTCGGCAGGGGCAAGGTTTACGGTAATACGGCTGACAGGGAAGTCAAAGCCGCTGTTTTTCATTGCCGAACGAACACGGTCACGGGATTCGCTGACTGCGGAATCGGGCAGACCGACCACGTCGAAGCGAGGCAGTCCGGAAGAAATATCAGCCTCCACGCTGACAGGAAAAACTTCCATGCCGAAGATTCCCATGCTGTTGACCTTTGCAAACATATTTCATTCCTCTTTCGTTAGGGATTTATGCTTTCTTCTTAGTAAGATCGGCAAAGCTGAAATTGATGTAAGCCTTGTTGATTTTATGCTCGTCGTGCCTGTAGAGACAGTTTACGAGCAGTCCGCCGACAATTCCTGCAATTCCGCCGATTATGATTCCGCCGATAACGTCGGTCGGGTAATGAACACAGAGATAAATTCTTGACATACCCATAAAAATAGCAAAGAAGAACGCAAGCCAGCTTACCTTCTTGTTCGTCACACAGAAAAGTCCCGTAACCATTGCCATTGCCGAGGTCGTGTGTCCCGACGGAAACGACCGCTCGCTTTCAAGCTGTGCGCCTGCGTTCAGCCACCATTGATAGACGGGGCTGTCCGTGTGGGTGTAAGGTCTCGGACGGGCAACAAGAGGTTTGATTGTCACGTTTGTGAAAAGCGCACCGACAATAATACCCGTGAGCATAGCCGTGCCTGCTTTCCTTGTTTTCTTAAAGAGCATAAGAATAATTGAAATGATTATGAGTGCGATACCGTCGTGACCGAGGGTTGTTATCGCATTGAAAAAGATGTCGAAAAATCCGCCTGCCGCACTGTCGTGCAATCTGTGAAAGAAATCAAAGATCGCAAGATCAAATCCGGCAAAGGTTGAGTTGAGCCATGAGGCAACTGCCGTTAGTTCCATATTTTTTTCCTCCTGAATTTTAATGGGGATATTATACCATTTAAAAGTATTCTTTTCAATTATTTTTGACATATTTAACTTGAAAAGAATATTACTTTTTGTTATTATTAGTTTATAAATGTCAAGGAGGTTAAGACATGACTGTCATATCAAAGATTTTTTCGGTTATTCTTTCTTTCATTATGGCGTTTGTGCCCATCGGCACCGCATTTACAAAGGAAGCTTCCGACACCCCCGCTTCCGACAATTATCCCTACACGCTTGAGGATATGTCCGTTGTTTACGACAATGTGGACGAAAACGGCAATTATTATCCGCTTGTTGTTGTGCCGGGAATTTCCCATTCAATTACATATGTTGTCGATGAGGACTACGACGTTTCAACTGCCGAGGATTCCTCCCGTCCTCCTGTTAAAAAGGATGCATTCGGCAACGATATGCAGGGCGGCACAATTATTTTTGATATTCCCGAGGTACTCAAGACCGTTGCAAAATATTTGCTTGCTCCTCTCGTAAAGTCCGTCATTGCACAAAAGGACTGCGGACTTGTTGAAGCTATCGGCAAGGTTGCGGACTCCGCATTCTCCGTTCAGCAAACCCTGCCCGACGGAAGCTTTGCAAACAACGAGATCGGTCTGCTTGAGTTCAACGGCTCGTTTGCCGACTATGCAACTCCCGAGGACGCAGAAACTCAGAGCTATATGCAGTATCAGTGCGAGTATCTTTACAAAATTTTGCCGCTCAGAGCGGTCTCCGATATAATCGGCGAAGAAAATCTTTTCTTTTTCTCGTTCTCCCTTTTTGGCGATCCAATGTCTTCTGCACAGCGGCTTGACAGCTACATAGATATGGTGCTCCAAAAAACAGGCGCAAAGAAGGTCAACCTCCTGCCCATCAGTCTCGGCGGAACGGTATTCACCGCATTCTGCGAGCAGTTTACGGACACAGACAAGGTTAACACGGTAGTCAATGTTGTTCCCGTTCTCAACGGAACACAGGCGGTCACGGATATGTTCAACCGTGATTTTGACGTTTCGGCGGAGTTCTGGTACAACGAGGGTATTCCGATGATGATATCCGAGTGGACGGAATACGGCGAGCTTATCGGTCATGCCGTCAACTTCCTGCTCCGATCTCTTCCTGCCGAGGTCAACGCCGCAATGCTGACGAAAATATATGATGTTCTGCTTGACCATCTGCTTGTAAACACACCGCAGATCTGGGCGATGGTGACAAAGGAAGCATATCCCGAGCTTGCCGAAAAATATCTCGGCGACGAGGCTCACGCTCCCGTCAGGGCAAAGACCGACGCTTTCTATCAGGCTCAGCTCAACCTTGCCGACAACATCAGGACAATGACGGCGAACGGAATAAAAATCAATATAATCGCAGGCTACGGACTGCACACGGGCGACGCAAGATACAACTTCTTCCGTGTAATGGCAAATTCGGATAAGGTGAACAGCGACGGTGTTATCAATATCGAGTCAACAACCCTCGGCGCAACTGCGGCTCTCCCCGGAGAGAAGCTGGCAAGCGGCAGACTTTCTCCCGACGGCGAGATCGACGCTTCCACGGGAGTTCTCCCCGACAACACCTGGTATTTCTATCAGATGCACCACGAGGATGCGGCAAACAATGCGCCCGTTATCAACCTTGCAACCGCTCTGATGTATTCGCACGAGGTTGAAAACGTCAACTCTGATCCCGAAAAATTTTCGCAGTTCAACGGCAACTCCGACAACTGGTTTATCCGCCGCTGGAGATATACCGATTTGAAAAATCTTTACTCCGACTATGAAGCAGGAAAGCTCGACTGGTCGCAGGAGACCGCCGAGGAATGTCAGGCGATAATGTACGACTGCGAACGTGTGATGAGGGCAACGATAGCCGACGCCGAATTCTGCCTTGAAACGACAAAGCGTGCGAATGAGTTCTGCGCCGAATACGGCGGACTCAGCAAGGAAAGCGCAAAGCTCCTCACTCAGAAACAGCTTGCCGAACCGCCCGAGTGGGTAAAGGTGCTGACAAAGATAATTAAATTCGCCGACGATATGCTTTTCAAGGTCTACGGTGACAAAGCATATTCCGAGTTCTGGAAAATATATTTTGAATAATCGAAAAAAAGCCTCCCCTTGCATACTGCGAGAGGAGGCTGAAACGTTCAAAAATATTCAATTTTCCTGCGGATATTTTATCTTGGGAAGATCAAGCTTGAACATTGTTGCAAGTATCCTGACCGTAAAAACGATCAGCACGGCAACAACGGTTGCAATTCTTATGTTGACATTATTGACATACATCAGATGATACGCTGTTCCTCCGAGTATCGAGGCAACGGCGTATATTCTTTTTTTCAGGACGAACGGGATTTCCTTGAGCATAATATCACGGATAATTCCGCCGCCGACACCCGTTATGACCGCAAGACAGACAACGAGTATTCCGTTGACGGTAAAGCCCGATTCTATCGCAACCTTGGCGCCCATAACCGTGAAGATACCCAGTCCGAGCGCATCGAAAATATTGTTGACCGCATCAACCGTGCTTTCGCTCCGACGGTAAAGATCGCGGAAAATATAGGCGACAACGAAAACAACGACCGAGGTTACGACCGCCGCAAGGACGTAACGGTAATCGGAAAACATTGTCGGCGGCAAATGACCGATCAGTATGTCACGGACAATTCCTCCGCCGAGCGCCGTCATAGAGCTGAGAACTATAACGCCGAAAATATCTACCCTCTTTTTGATGGCGATCATCGCACCCGATATTGCGAAAGCGACAGTACCGACCATCTCAAATACAAAAAGTATTATCTCCTCAACAGACATATGTTAAACCTCTGTTATTATATAGTTCTTCTCTTCCTCAAGGCAGATCGCTCTGAGAGTGGTGTACGGTATGCCGTTGATAACATTCTCTGCACCGTAGTGATAATGTCCCTGATAGACATGAGTGACTGAGTGCGTTGCGATTATCTTGTTCACCTCGTCCGCATTAGAAACAATGTGTCGGCTCTCGACATTTGTGTCAATATTCTGGTGAATAAATACCGCCGTGCGCTTAGGAGTGTCAAGCTGTTCGTCAAGCCAGCGAAGCTCCTTTTCGGGGACGAGGCTCCGTGTCCAATCGACATCAATCCTGCCGTAAGGCTCACCCTCGGGAGTGTAGGACGCATCGAGAAAAACAAGCCTGACCTCATCGTCCTCCGCCGTAACGGGAGCAACGCCGAAGCCCGTTATCTCGGCAAAATCTTCGGGACTTATGACCTCGTTGTCGTGGTTGCCCATACAATGAAAGGTGGGTATGCCGTAGGAATTTATCAGCTCGGAAATCTTTTTCAGATGTCTGATACTTTCCTCTGTGCCGTTGTGAAAATGAACGATATCGCCGAGGCAAACCGAAATTTCCACACCCTGCTTTTTAAAATCGTCAAAGGCTCTCTTGACTGCATCGTAAGCATATCTGGGCTTTCTGTCCCTTTCGAGAAGCTCCAGATCACAGTAATGTGAGTCCGTAAAAATACCGATTTTCATAAATTGTCACCTCGAAACAGAAAAATTAAGTACCGCAAGAGCGTCGGTTGAATTGACCTTCGAGTCGCCGTTCCAGTCGGCAGAGGTCAGCCGATTTCCGCTGAGCGCAGCCGCACCGACCGAATGATTGAGTATTGCAAGAGCATCGGTTGAATTGATCTTTGAATCGCAGTTTATGTCACCGATCAGGCAAATTGTATAAGGACCGAAGCTCTTACCGTTTCCGTCGGCGGAGATTGTTGCGCCCGTTGCTACCTTGCCGCTTGCAAGGGCAGACATCTTCACGTTGACGTCCTTGCTCTGTATATATTTGCTCAGGAACTGAGCCTGCGTCAGTTCGGGATCGTTCTTCAGAATGATTTGCTTTGATTTCTCATTAACGCTCAGATTTGCGCCGGTTTTTATAGTGAACTGAGGATCGGGTGCAGGTGCCGGAGCTGTAAAGCCGTTAAATCCTTTTTCTTTTATATAGCTCGGGTAGTCATAGTAGCAGATGTTCATATCGCAGGGATAATCAATTCCCGGAGGATCGCCCGACTCGCTGTATTGCCACATACCGTATTCGCCGTTGTAGGTACAGCTTGAATTGTACTCGGCAATCCAAAACGGATAGCTTGAAAGCTCGGAAGCGTAAAGCTCGTCCCTTGCGAAATATTTATTGCAGTAGATACCGACATACCAGCCTGCTCGGGAAAGCTTGCTGCAGAACGCTTTTGCAACCTCTGTGCAGGCCGATTGACTGAGATCAACCTGATCCTCGGTTTCGAGGTCATAATAAATCGGCATCTCCATTTTACAGTTGTATTTTTCCAGCAGACCTATTACAAAATCCGCCTCGGCTTCGGCTTCTTTGACGGTCGTTGCCGCGCTGAAATAATAACAGCCGACAGGTATTCCGTTGCTCTTGGCATTTGAATAATGGCTCGAAAAGCTTGAATCCTCAACCATCTTTTTGCTTGAGGTGTAGGCGAAGCCAATTCTGAGAATAACCGCATCAAGGTTTGCCGCCATTCTCGACCATGAGTTGATCGTGTTCCAGTATGAAATATCAACAACGTCCCAGTTGACCTTTTTCAGATTGATTGATGAACTGCTTTTTGATGTGACATTAAATGATTTATTCAGCAGAACAACGTTTGAGCTTTTGGAGTCGCTCGCCGTGATTTTGTATGTGTATGTTCCGACGCTGAGCTTGGAAAACGTAAGCAGATAATCGACGGTGCTGATATCGTATCTGGTTGTTCCCGGCGTTGCGGTATATTCAAAACCGACCGTTCCGTTGATATTGTATGCGCCGATAACGACCTTGGAAATATTATAGCTTGAAGTGACAACTCCCGTCACGGAGAAGCCCTCGCCATAGAATATCTCCGTTGGGTAGTTGGCGTTAGTCAGTTTCAGAGCACTCGTGCTTGAGGTACTTGTAACCGTGAAGCCCTTTTCAAGCAGTACAACGTTTGAAACCTCGGTGTCGCTCGCAGTTATCTTATATGTATAAGTTCCTGCGGCAAGCTTTGAAAAGGTCAGGCTGTAATCAACGGAGCTGATGTCAAAGCTCTTTGAGTTCGGTGTTGCGGTATATTCAAAGCCCTTTGTTCCGTTTGAATTGTATGCGCCGATAACGACCTTTGATATGCTGTAATTTGAGG
>JAXJRE010000076.1:0-6803 GCA_036310785.1 Acutalibacteraceae bacterium | reverse complement strand
TTTTATAAATCTCCTGCAACCGATGAGCTGATGGGAGTTTGCCCTGCGTTGCGGTTGGAAAGCAATTCCGTCAATGTTGTTGTCGGAAACGGAAGCAAAGAAACGCCTTATGTGATCGGAGGCGAAACAGAATGAGGAGCAAAAAGCTTTCTCCGTTTGCGTTTTTCTGTATCGCTGTTACGGCGTTTTATCTGATCTTTACAAGACTTGTTATCAAGACCGATGACGGACACTTTCTTGCTATTATGGGCGAGAGCGGTTTTGATTTGATTGAATGGCTGAAGCTGAGATTTGAAACATTGTCGGGCAGAATGACTTGCGAATTTCTGACGATGAAATTCCTGTCCGTTCCGCTGATATTCTGGAAAATTACAGCCTCTCTGATCTGGATATTTATTGTATGGTTTATTATCAAACTGATATCCGCTTTCGGCGAGAAAGACAGATCGTCGGAGATATTTGCCGTATGTATCCCTTTCACGGTCTTTATCGGATGTCTTAATCCGGGAGCCTTTTGGTTTTCGGGTTCAATGACCTATCTTTTTCCTTTCGGAGCGATGACGGCCGTTGTACTGCCTGCGGTGTTCGATGTTCTGAATATAAAATACAGACGGATTCCGTTTGTTATATTGTCTGCTGTGGCAGGCTTGCTTGCCTGCTCTCAGGAACAGACGGCGGCTCTGACGGTCGGCTTTTATTCTGTTTTGATGCTTTGTCTTGCAATAGGAAAACGGTTGAAGCCGTATCATTTTGCGCCGATTCCGTTCGCCGCATTTTCGACTTATCTGCTTTTCTCCGCACCGGGAATGGCGGAACGTATGAAGCTCGAAACAGAAAAATTTGAACGGTTTGCCGATATGAATTTTTTTGAAAAGCTTTTCTGCGGACTGTCAAATTATTTTGCTTTCGGATTTATGATGTCGGCGGTTGTTTTCGGACTGCCGATTGTTTTGATTGTGATAAAGCTGAACGATCTTTACAGCTCAAAGGCGGTAAAAGCCTTGTCCTGTTTACTGTCGGTTTTTGCGGTTTTATCGTTTGTCGGAGGAAATACGCTTTCGCTTGCGGCAAACGGAAGTATCCCCGACAAAGCCTTTGAAAAGATGTTTTCTTCCGGTGAGATAAATGCCGTGAATATTATCATAATTGCGGTTTGTTTTGTTACTCTCTTACTGATTGTTTCCGCCCTGATTATGATAATGCGAAAGCAATTCAAGGTAGGTTTCTCGTCTCTGCTGTGTTATGTTGCAGGGGTATGCAGTGCGGCGGTTGTCGGTTTCAGCTCATCGGTATATGCTTCAGGTCAGAGAATTTTCTTTTTCTCGGAGCTTTTGACGCTGATTGCCTGTGCAATTCTGTTTTCATCGGCTGAAAAGGACCGCAAAACCGAGGCGGTCGGAAACGTTACGGCAGTAATTTCTACGGTAATGTGTCTCACAAACTGCTTTGTGTGGTTTTTCCTTGAAATTCCGATAATGGGATAAATCAGCGCTTTAAAGTGACAAAATTATGTTATTATATGGTCAATTTGTATATTTATTCCTACGTTTGGATAAAATACCGTTGTTTAAAATGACTATAACAAAATGTAATGTTTAAAATGCACAAAAAATAAATTCACTTTTTAGCCATTTTCATTAAAAAACCGACAGATTTTTTGAAAATAATCTGTTGACTTCTTAACGTAATAAGTGTATCATTATTCACATCATAGATGATGATTACCGGGTGGGAGTGCAAACACCCCTCGGAATTTAAAAGGAGGTCATTTTATGAAAAAGTCAGTAAAAAAGGTTCTTGCGGTTGTTCTTGCTCTGACCTTTGTTGCTTTCTGTTTCTCCGCTTGCGGCGGCACAGGAGACAAGAAAGATGCGGGTAACGGCTATACCGCAAACAACACAGAGTACTTCATCGGTACAACAGGTCCTCTCACGGGCGACAATGCATCTTATGGTACTTCTGTAAAGAACGGTGCAATGCTTGCTATCGATGAGATCAATGCTGCCGGCGGACTTAACGGCGTAAAGTTTAAGTTCGATATGAAGGACGACAAGGCTACCGCTCAGGATGCAACAACGGGTTACAACTCGCTTCTTGAGGCAGGTATGCAGATTTCTCTCGGTTCTGTTACAACAGACTCCTGCGACGCTTTTGCAGCAAGCGCAGTAGAGGACAACCTCTTCTACATCACTCCGTCTGCATCCGCAGCTAAGGTTATTGATGGCAGAGACAACGGTTTCCGTGTCTGCTTCGGCGATCCCGACCAGGGTACTCTTGCCGCTGATTACCTTACCGAGAACTACAAGAATGTAGGTATCATCTACAACACCAGCGACACATATTCAACAGGTGTCTATGACGCTTTCAAGGCTGAGATGGACGCTAAGGGCACAGCATTTAAGTCTGCTACCTTTGATAATGAAACAAACAAGGACTTCTCAACTCAGATTGAGCAGCTCAAGGATTGCGACGTTATTTTCCTCCCGATGTACTATCAGGAAGGCTCTCTTATCTGCAAGGCTGCAACTGCTAAGGGCTGCAAGGCTGACCTTATCGGTTCTGACGGATTCGACGGCATCAAGGATCTTATCGACGCTAAGACTGTTACCAATAAGGTAATGTATATCACTCCGTTCGATACAGACAGCAAGGATCCTACAGTAAGCAAGTTCGTTGCAAACTATCAGGCAAAGTACAACGCACTTCCCGATCAGTTTGCTGCTGACGGTTACGATGCAGTTTACGCTATCTTCAGAGCAATGGAGAAGGCAGGAGTAAACGATGTTACAATTTCTCCGAGCGATCTTTGCGAGAAGGTTAAGGCTGCTATCACTGCTGATGATTTCTCACTCACTGGTGCAACAGGTACAATGACCTGGGACGCTTCGGGTGCTTGCAGCAAGCCGCTTCAGTTCAAGGCTGTTAACTGATTACCGGATACGGAATTGAATTAGTTTTCTTTACCCTTTACGGGTGCCTTTCGGCACCCGTAAAGGTGCAATTTTAAAATATATATTGAACCGCCGATTAATCTGTATCTGAAAATAATAATAAAAATATTTGCAGATATTTTTTAATCAGCGGTTTAATTTTTCAGAAATAAAACGAAAAGGAGTAGATAAAATGTTGTCTACAATTTTGGACGGACTCAGCCTCGGAGCTATCTATGCTCTTATCGCTCTGGGTTACACGATGGTATACGGTATCGCCAAGATGCTGAACTTCGCCCACGGTGATATCATCATGGTCGGCGCTTATGCTATCCTTGTAACGCTCAATGCCAACGGACATCCGTTTCTTGCAGTTATTGCGGCGGTTCTTGTGTGTATGATTCTGGGTATCATTATCGAAAAGGTCGCATACAAGCCACTGAGAGGAGCTTCGCCTCTTGCGGTTCTTATTACGGCTATCGGCGTCAGCTATCTTCTTCAGAGTGTTGCTCAGCTCATTTTCGGCTCAAAGTCGCAGGCTGTTACAATTACTACCGCTAAAATGGTCAAGATCGCATCGGCAGAGTTCAACCTCAATACCATTCTTACGCTTGTTGTCGGAGCGATAATAATGATTGTTCTTACCCTTTTCATTAAATTTACAAGGACAGGACGTGCCATGCAGGCGGTTTCCGAGGACAGGGGAGCGGCTCAGCTCATGGGCGTCAATGTTAACAAGATCATCATGATCACTTTTGCAATAGGTTCGGCTCTTGCCGCCTGTGCAGGCGTTTTCTACCTGATGCAGATTCCGTCGGTCAGCCCGACGCTCGGCTCAATGCCCGGCATCAAGGCTTTTGCCGCTGCGGTTATCGGCGGTATCGGCTCTATTCCCGGCGCAATGCTCGGAGGTGTTCTGCTCGGCGTTGTTGAAAAGCTTGCCCTGAACGTACCGGTTCTTGCTCCTTATGCAAACGCCATTGTGTTTGCGCTTTTGATAATCATACTTCTTGTCAGACCTATCGGTCTTCTCGGCAAGAAGAGAAGGGAGAAGGTATAAGCTATGAGTTATTTAAAGAATGTCAAAAAGGGCATGAGATTTAAAGATACGTTTAATTATCTGATAATCGTTGTCATGCTTGTCGTCCCTCTCCTTATCAGCGTATTCGACAACCTTCCCCGTTCAAGCTCAGGTCTGCTTGCCCAGATGGCATACAGCATTCTGCTTGCGGTTTCACTCAACCTTGTTGTCGGTTTCCTCGGAGAGCTTTCGCTCGGTCATGCGGGCTTTATGTGCGTCGGCGCATACATCGGCTGTTATCTCGCAAAGGAGCTTTACAACGTAATTGATTCAGAGCTGCTTGTTCTTATCATCTCGATGCTTGTCGGCGGACTTGTTGCCGCTGTGTTCGGATTTATCATCGGTCTTCCCGCACTGAGACTTAAAGGCGACTATCTTGCAATCGTTACTCTGGCTTTCGGTGAGATTGTCAGAACGATATTTAAAAATCTTCCGACCTTCGGTGCGGCACTCGGACTTTCCACAAAGAAATACGGCAACGACCTCTATATTGTGGCTCTCGTTGTTGTTCTTATCTCGCTTTTCCTCATTCAGAATATCATCAGAAGCAAGCACGGCAGAGCTATCACGGCTATTCGTGATAACGAGATCGCCGCTAAGGCAATGGGTATCAATATCACTTACTACAAGCTTTTTGTATTTGTCTTTGCCGCATTCTTTGCCGGCATCGCAGGTGTTATCTACGGTTCATATGTTACCCCCGTTGTTTACTCGTTCTTCTCGTTCAACTACTCGATTGAAATTCTCGTTATGGTCGTTCTCGGCGGTATGGGTAATATCACCGGCTCAATCATTTCGGCAGTATTTATTACTTACCTCAACTTTACTCTCCAGACTCAGCTTTCCGGAGATCTTGCAGCTCTGAGATATCTTGTTTATGCTATCATCCTTATCGTTGTTGTTATCTTCAACAACGCTCCGGCTCTTAAATCTGTCAGAGAGAGATTTTCAATTTCCAATCTTTTCCGAAGCAAGAAAAAGAATAACCCGTCAAAGCAGTATTCCGATACAAACAGATGGGACGTTGTAACAACAAAGATTCCGATGGACGAGGTTCTCACGACAGATGTTAAGCAGGAGGATCCCTACAAACCCGACAAAAAAGAGAAAGGGGGCAAATAAGAATGGCTGACTATGTACTTGAAACAAATAATCTCGGCATTTCGTTCGGCGGACTTAAAGCGGCGCAGGACGTAAATCTGCAGATTAAAAAAGGTCAGATCTACGGTCTTATCGGCCCCAACGGTGCAGGCAAAACCACCGTTTTCAATCTTCTCACAGGTGTTTACAAGCCCACAACGGGAACATTCTTCCTTGACGGTGAGGAGCTTAACGGAAAAACTCAGGAGAAGATCAACCACAAGGGAATTGCAAGAACTTTCCAGAATATCCGTCTTTTCAACAATATGAGCGTTATCAGAAATGTTCTTGTCGGTCTGCACAATCAGCCCGAATTTAAATGCAACCCGTTTGTCAGCATGCTCAGGCTTCCCAAGTATTACAGCACAGAGGAGAGAATGAGAGACAAGGCAAAGGAGATTCTCAAGATTTTCGATCTTTATGAGGAGAGAAACAACCTTGCCTGCAATCTTCCCTACGGTAAGCAGAGAAAGCTTGAAATTGCCCGTGCGCTTGCTACCAATCCCAAGCTTCTGCTTCTTGACGAGCCTGCGGCAGGTATGAATCCGCATGAAACTCAGGAGCTTATGGACACGGTAAGATTTCTCCGTGACAATTTTGATATTACAATTCTTCTCATCGAGCACGACCTGAAATTCGTTTCCGGTCTCTGCGATGAGATAACGGTTCTCAACTTCGGTACGGTTCTTTGTCAGGGCAAGGTTGACGACGCCCTCAACGATCCCGAGGTTGTAAAGGCTTATATCGGAGGTTGATGTTATGGCAATGTTGGAAGTTAAAGACCTTGCGGTCTATTACGGAGTTATACAGGCTATCAAGGGCATCAGCTTTGAGGTTAATCAGGGCGAGATCGTAACGCTTATCGGTGCGAACGGCGCAGGAAAGACAACAACGATGCAGTCGATTATGGGACTTATCCCGATCAGAGAGGGTACAGTTACCTATGAGGGCAAGAATATTACCAAAACGCCCAGTCATAAGATCGTTGAAATGGGTATGACTCAGTGCCCCGAGGGAAGACGAATTTTCCAGGAGCTTTCCGTCTACGACAACCTGCTTATGGGTGCGTTTGCCCTTAAAGACAAGAGGGGTATCAAGGATGATATCGAAAAGATTTACACACGTTTCCCCCGTCTTGAGGAACGTAAGAATCAGATCGCAGGTACTCTTTCCGGCGGTGAACAGCAGATGCTTGCAATGGGACGTGCTCTTATGAGCCACCCGAAGCTTCTGATGATGGACGAGCCGTCAATGGGACTTTCGCCCCTGCTTGTCGATCAGGTTTTCGAGATCATCAAGGACATCAACAACGACGGAACAACGATTCTCCTTGTTGAGCAGAACGCAGGTAAGAGCCTTGCAATCTCCGACAGAGCCTATGTTCTTGAAACCGGAAAGATCGTTCTCACCGGTACGGGCAAGGAGCTTATGGAGAGCGAGGACGTCAAGAAAGCATATCTCGGCGGCTGATAAAAAAGAATTATAGGGACTGTCGCACTAAGCGAAGAACAAAAGAAACAATTATTAAATCAAAAGACTTGTATTGGCTTTTAATACCGATACAAGTCTTCGAATTTCTTATTTAGAACAAAATAAAAAAATATATGTTTCTTTTTAGCCGTTTTTTCCGATTTGACGTATACACATACGCC
>JAXJRE010000075.1:0-2443 GCA_036310785.1 Acutalibacteraceae bacterium | reverse complement strand
GTCTGTGCACTCAATATGATTGAACCGCCGTGTACCGAACGGTACGCACGGTGGTGTGAGAGGTCGGCTACTCAACTAATGGGTAGCCTCCTACTCGATTTGTACGAAAAGAGGCTCGAAAAGGTCGGTTCGCCGTTAGGCGAATTTAAACAGTTCGGTGGACTGTTTAAAAGACCGTGGGCGTGTAGGCAAGCGGACAGCGCAGCCGAGCGAGCCCCGTCATCCGCTCCATATTATCGGACACTCAATAGGGTGTCCGTTTTTTGTTTTTAGGGAGCGCATCAGGATACAAACAGCCGGATTTTTAAGCAATTTAATAAATAAGTGAAATAAAAGCTAAATTACAATTTAGAAAATAAAAATGCATTATAATTTTATAACAGAATAATAAAGGGGTGTGACAGCATTTTCAAAAAAATAACATTGCTGTCACATCTTGTTTTTTAATTTCAGATATGGTAATTTTTTTCTGTGAATATAGTCGAAATATAGTCTTTTTTGCAAAATGAACAGGGATTATAGATATCAACTCATTGCGGCTGAGAGTTGACGGCGTTTGAAAGAGGAGGATAATATGAATAAGTGTAACTATGCCCAGCTGGTGATTCTGGACAGTGATGAGCAGATAAAAACGGTTTTGATGTGCCAGCCTCAGGTTATAATCGGACGAGCAAACACAGGCGCAAAATGCGATGTGTATTTATCATCTGCTCTTGTTTCTTCCAAGCATGGTGTATTCACCTTTTATAACGGTGAGTATTATTATACAGATTACATAAATGTTAACGGTACTTTTATTAACGGAGTGAAAATCGAGAAAGAGCCGGGAAGAATTTCCTCGGCTTATAAGCTTCGTGACGGAGATATCCTTACCATAGGTGTCTCGGATATCTCCAAAGAGAAGACCGTTAACATTATTTTTTCTACCGGTGTTGCCAATAACTATATATGGAACACCTATTCGTTAATGCGCATGAAGCCGGAAATAACCGTCGGACGAGGCGCAAACTGCGATATCGTAATTCCGGATATTAAGGTTTCCCGAATCCATGCAAAGATAACCTCAAGGAACGGACACAGGTTTATCAATGATTGCAAAAGCCTGAACGGAACGATTTTAAACGATTCTTTGCTCAAACCCGGCGAAGCTCGTCCTTTTAAAGAAATGGACTCTGTCACCATCGGCTCGGCAAGGCTTGTTAACCTCGGTATCGCAATAGTCTACTGCATTCCCAAGCCGATAGAGATAAGACCTGAGGATTTCAAACGGGATAAAAAGGTTGACTTTGAGCCGTCGGTGCATATTGTGAGCAGAAAAATCGGCCCCAACATTCCGAACGGTCCGATAGGACAGAGAGGCGCAGACGGCGGCATCGGGCTTCAGGGCGGAGTTGAGCTGAGGGCTGAACACCTGACGAGGATCGTACCGTGCAAAAAGGGAACGGGTATTAACGGAACGGATAAAAAGTATATTCTTCAGGATGTTTCCCTCACAATCTATCCCGGAGAGCTTGTTGCAATTCTCGGCGGCTCCGGAGCGGGAAAAACTACGTTTATGAATGCGGTAAACGGATTTGAGCCGGCAACAAGCGGAAGAGTATTTTTTAACGGTAACGATTTGTATAAGAACTATCAGTCGTACAAATCACAGATCGGTTATGTTCCTCAACAGGACATTGTTTATGACAATCTGACTATGAAGGACATGCTCAGCTATGTTGCAAGACTTCGCCTGCCTAAAGATATTACAAAAGGCGAGATTGAAAAGAGAGTTAATGAAGTTTTAAAGTCTATGGCGCTGGAAAAGCAGAGAGATACATTGATTAAAAAACTCAGCGGAGGTCAGAAAAAGAGAGCCTCAATCGCAGTTGAGCTGATATCTGATCCGTCTCTCTTCTTCCTTGATGAGCCCACATCGGGATTGGATCCGGAGGCTGAAACAAATCTTATGAAGCTGCTCAGAGATTTGTCTACGCAACGCGGAAAAACAGTTGTTGTAATTACGCACACACTTCAAAATATTCATTTATTTGATAAGATCATTTTCCTTGCTCCCGGAGGTAAGCTGTGTTATTACGGAGAGCCGCAGCAGGCATTAAAGTTTTTTGAAGTGGAAAACCTTTCTGATGCATACGAGAAAATCTCGGCTGATGTTGATATGTATGTCAATAAGTTTAATTCCAACAGATATTAATTGAACGGTAATTGAGGTGGTAAAAGTGAAAGGCACGGGCTTTTTCAGGCAGTCAAGCGTACTGATTTCCAGATATTTAAAGATTTTCTTCAATGACAAACAGAATCTTGCGTTGACGATAGGAATTCCGCTTTTAACGATCATTGTGGTTTTCTGTTCCTTCCCATCACAAAGCCGAGAAACCGAAATTTTGGATTGAATACACACTTACTGCTCGGCTCTTTTCCGTGTTTACCTTGAGCTTTAATT
>JAXJRE010000074.1:0-5400 GCA_036310785.1 Acutalibacteraceae bacterium | reverse complement strand
GCCATAGTCAGGACGGTATCGGAATTCATTGCGGTTGCGTCCAGATCATATCCGTTGTGAACAACAGCCGCCATATGCATCTCCTCGAACATATTCAGGTTATTGTTGCTTGAAGCGCCGTCCGTGCCGAGGACGACGTTAATACCCCTGTCAAGCATCTTCTGAACTGGCGCAAATCCGCTCGCAAGCTTCATATTGCTTGTCGGGTTGTGGATCACGCTGACATTCCTGCGGCGGAAAATTTCCAAGTCTTTTTCTTCAAGCCAGACGCAGTGCGCCGCAAATGCAGACGAATCGAAGCCGCCGAGATCATTAAACCATTCGGTCGGAGTTTTGCCGTATTTTGCAATACATTCGTCATGCTCCTTTTTTGTCTCGGAAAGGTGGATGTGCAAATTACCCTTTCTCCCGTTCACTTCATCAATAAAAGCTTTTGCTATTCGTTCTGTGCAGGTGTATTCTGCGTGAATACAGAAGTCGATCAGCACTCTGCCGTCAAAGCTGTTGTTGTATTTACCGTAAAGCTCAAGAGCCTCTTTCATTCGGTAGGATTGATCGGGCGTCTCATCGGGATCGAAGGACTGAACGGGACGTGTGATATTCGCCTTGAGTCCCGACTGAGCAACCGCCTCAATCGTAGTTTCAGGCTCGAAATACATATCCGAAAAGCTGACCGTACCGCCTGCGATCATCTCAAGCAGAGCGAGGTAGCTTCCTGCCCTGATCTCCTCGGCGGTGAGCCTGTCCTCGATCGGGAACACCGTGTCAAAAAGCCATTGCTGAAGCGGCAGATCACTGCCCACTCCCCTGAGAAGCACCATCGGGCTGTGGTTGTGGCAGTTGATAAGTCCGGGCATAAGTATTGTTCGGCTCATATCCTTGATCTCATCAAAATCCTCCTGCGGCTTTTCCGAGCCGATATAGCTGATCCTGTCGCCGTCAACGGCAAGATATCCGTCCTCAAGCACGCTGAATTTATCGCCGTTTCTTATCAGAATATCTGCGTTCTTAAATAGAATTTTCATATTTTTGCTCCGTTAAAAAATGTAATACTTTCTGTCTCTCGGCTGAGAGTCAATCATCTTGAGAAGCGTGTCATAGAAGCTGTGAGTTTCCTCCGCTCCCGCTTTCAGACCGATGACCGTGCCGTGATCTCCGGGCAGAGTGGGCATGACATTCCACTTGCCCTTTGCGATATTTTCCTCGTCAAACTCCTGAAACTCGTCACCGATCGGATATCTTGCAGAAACAACATTGACCAGTCCGTCGTTCGGAAGCCATGTTTCGTCAATTTTAAAATCGGTTTTTGTATTTTCTGAGTATTTGCCCATAAGATAAGCCGTCGGCATAAGCACGGGCAGGGTCGAGGATTTCGGAACCTGAGTACCCGTGAGCTGACTTGCCTGAGTGGTCAGATAAGAATAAGAAAAATAGTAAACATTATCTACAAGCCTGATTTTTTTATTCAGCTCCTGCGCTCCGTCGGGAGAGAGATCATATGCGGCGTTGTCCGTTCCCTCGCTGAAAACGGTGTTTATAAGCTCGGTTGCCTGACTCTGAGTCTGTGCGCCGCTCATACCGAACTGCTCAAGACGGAAGTCGTAGAAATCGCCGAGCGAAGTGCTTTCGGCAAGTCCGCTTACGGCATAGACAAGTCCCAGAACCGTGCTGACAAGCTTGCCCTGATCCACAACATAGAAAAGTGTTGAGCCGTTGTGCGGTGAGCAGAGAGTTGTAACGCTGTTCACCCAATCCGCCTTTCCGCCTGTGAAAAGTCCCGAGGTTTCTTTACCTGTCGCTTCCTTCTCCGCCTCGTCACCGTAAGCCATCAAAGAGGCAAGCATACGCACCGTTTCGCCGCCGAAGCTGTGACCGATGAGGTTGACCTTTATGCGCTGTCCCCTCTTTGTCTTGCCGCCCCAGTTCTCTATAAGTGCTGTTTCGGCCGTGTATTCCCTGCCGTATCTTTCGTGACCGTGAGCCTTGCTGTGAGCCTCGCCGTAGTCAACCCTCGTTCCCGTCAGCTCGGCATAAAGCTCGCAGGTTCTGTCCCATGTACTTGAGAAAGGTCCTACCGAGGCAACCTGCACGTTATAGCCCTCGGAATTAAGGTATTCCGAAAGACTGCCCGTTGTACTGCCCCAGTAATGCGACATCTGATCTATCTGAGCTTCGGGGCCCCAGCCGCCGAGACCGTGAACAAGTATGTACGGATACTGAACGGGAGCCTCGCTGATTTTTTCGAGAAATGCCGAATAACCGCCGAAAGCAAGCGGAACAACTGCGGCTATTACAATACATACCGCCGCAACGAGGGCAACGATCTTTTTCCACGAAAGCTTTCTTTTCTCTTTTTCAATATGATCCTGAGGAGCTTCCTCCTGCGGTTTATCGGAGTTCTCAGCTTCCTGCGGCTCGGCCGATTCCTCAAAGATCGGCTCCATCTCGTCCTTCAAAAGGAAATCCGTCGAAACATCAAAGAGCTGTGCCATAGCAAGCACCTTTTCCGAATCGGGCAGAGCCTTACCCGACTCCCACTTTGAAACCGACTGACGTGATACTCCGAGCTTTTCGGCAAGCTCGTCCTGCGACCATTCATTTTCACGTCTGAGAAGCTGTATTTTATCTGAAATATTCATTATGTTCGCCCCTTTCATCTGAATTATACCAAATATTGACATCATTGTCTATCAACTTTGGTTAGCTTTTTCAAAAAAAGCGTGTAAACTTGAGTTTACACGCATATTTTTCCGCTTTACAGAAGCTTGATGCCGCCGAAAGGTCTGATTGAAAGGACGTGGCATGAGCCTTTTGAAAATACAGCCTCGATCTTTTCACAGAAATCATCGAGCATATCAACAGGAACGAATGCCTGAACCGTGCCTGCGAAACCGCCGCCGTGAACTCTCCATGCGCCCTTTCCTTTAAGCAGGTATTCGCACATTGCAAGCGCAAGCGACACACCCTGATGAGCAACGTCCTTTGTGGTGAAAACATTCTGGTTATACATATAGGACGATCTTCCGCTCTCGGTCACAAGCTCCTTGAACGCATCGAAGTCACCGCTTTCAAGAGCCTTGACCTCAGCCTCGGCACGCTTGTTTTCGGCATAGAAGTGCATCGCTCTGAGGACGGCACGGTCGTTGACCTTTTCACGGACGAGGGAGATATTGCTCATAAACTCCGCCTCGTCAACATCTCTGAGAACGCTCTTGCCGAACACCTCTGCCGCCTGCTCCATCTCACCTCGGACAGCCGCATAATCGTCGGTCAGGTCGGCGTGATCTCCGCCCGTGTCGATAATGCAAAGAGCGTGTCCGCACGATGCGAAATCGAAATTGACCTTCTTGATGATCGGCTCTGAGGGATCTTTGAAATCAATCGTGATGAAGCTGCCGACGGAGCTTGCCATCTGATCCATAAGTCCGCAGGGCTTTCCGAAATATTTGTTCTCGGCAAACTGGGCAATCTTTGCGATATCGACCGCAGAAACCTTGCCGTCATTGTAAAGATGATTTAGGATAGTTCCGATAAGCACCTCGTAAGCCGCCGAGGACGAAAGTCCCGAGCCGGAAAGAACACGGCTCATGCTTGCGGCATTGAAACCGCCGATCTTGTAGCCGTACTCGACAAAGCCGGCGCACATTCCACGGATAAGTCCCGAAGATTTTCCGAACTCCTCTGTATGTACATCAAGGTCGGAGATATCGACCTCAAGTGCGTCAAAATTGAACGACTTTTCAACTATCACGCTGTCGTCCCTCTTTGCGGCGGCGGCAACGGTATCAAGATCAACGCTTGCGGCAAGCACCTTTCCGTGGTTATGATCGGTGTGATTTCCGCCGACCTCGGTTCTGCCCGGTGCGCTGAAAAGCTCAATGTTTTCATTTTCACCGAAAAGCTTGACATATTCGTCAATAATTACCGCAAGTCTTTCTTTCTGATCGGCAACAGCCTTGTCGCTGAGATACACCTCTTTAAGCCTTGCGTCATAATCGCCCGAAGCAAGTTTTTCTTTCAGAATTTTTGAATCAGCCATTGTTTTTCCTCCTCCTGGACTGGATCTGTATTATTTTACTTATTGCAAGCATGGATACCGCAATTAACAGGAACAATAGAATTAAAGGCAACAGGAAAGCCGTAGACAACGGGTTGAACACGTTGCGTCCGATAAATGTGTATGAGATTATCAAGGGTGAATATCCCAAAAGGGAAAGCAGCAGGAAGTATTCATACTTAAATCCCATTGCTCCGTAGAGCTTGCTGACGAGATTGACGGGAATACCGGGAACGAGCCTGAACAGAGCTAGCAGCCACGGATTTCCTCTGCCGTCACGCTCAACGAGGTAGCGCACCGTTTCACTCTTCTGCAAAATACTCTGCACTCCGTTCGCCCCTGCCTTTGTGCCCCAGAAATATTTGATCGAGTAAAGCACAGTAAGTCCCAGCAGATTGATCGGTATTGAAAAATACGGCGGAAACACGGCACTGATTACAGCACAGAGAGCCGAAACGGGATAGAGATAAAGCGGAAAGACCGCCTTGAAAGCATAGAGAAAAATTACGATCAGGAATACGGAATACTTGTTGTTCATATGCTCAACCCTGTATTCTGCCGAAGCGAGGTATTCAAGATAGGTCGAATACCATTTTTGTATATCCTCATTATAGGAAAGCACAAGCAGAACGATGAAAACAATGCAGAGAACAAAGCTGATGATCGAGACGATCTGCAACAGCTTTATCAAACCGTGTTCACGTTTATATTTGTCCAACGTTCCGCCCCCTTTACATAATGATACACTTTAACTATATTATTATACTTATTTTTCCCGTCAAGGTCAATATTTTCTTTAACAATATTTCTCTATGTTTTTAATAAATTCAATACAAATAATTGACTTTTTTCAAAATGGTGCTATAATACAGTTAAGTTAACAGTTGTCTTCGGGGCGGGGTGAAATTCCCCACCGACGGTAATGGGATCATGTATCCACAAGCCCGTGAGCGAAAGTTGATTCGGTGAGATTCCGAAGCCGACGGTACAGTCCGGATGAGAGAAGATTTGTATTCTTGAATGTAAAAATCAAGTCCCGTACAGGTGTCTGTACGGGATTTTTGTTGTTCGTTGACAACTCTGACTGAAATTTTTTGAAAGGGTGTTGTTATGAACACAAAAAAGAAAAACCTCAGAATGATCGCTGTGACTGCGATTATGTCGGCTCTGTCGGCTGTGCTTATGTTCGTGGAGTTTTCAATTCCAATTATGCCGTCCTTCATCAAGCTAGACATATCCGACCTGCCTGCCCTGATAACCTCATTCGCTTTCGGTCCGGTTTGCGGCGTTGCGGTGTGTCTTGTCAAAAACCTCGTTCACCTTTTTGTCACCTCTACCTTCGG
>JAXJRE010000073.1:0-2296 GCA_036310785.1 Acutalibacteraceae bacterium | reverse complement strand
GTTATATATGGCAGGTGACGGGTATGGTAAAAAAAATATTGTTTTTTCTGACTGTTTTTTTTATAATGACGGGTTAATGTCTGTGCGCTCGGCGGATCGGATATATCTGCGGAATGTGCCGTGGTAATATCCGAGCAGACGGGCGAAGTCATATTTGAAAAGAACGCTTACACTCATCATTCGATGGCAAGCACGACAAAGATTATGACGTCGCTAATTGCCGCCGAATCGGGTCGGCTAAACGACGAAATAATCGTTTCGAAGAATATGATACAGGTTGAGGGAACCTCAATGGGACTTCTTCCCGGCGACAGAGTATCCATATACGAGCTGATTTACGGAATGTTACTGCCGTCAGGCAATGATGCGGCCAACGCTACAGCCTGTTATCTCGGTGGAAATGTTGAAAACTTTGCCAAGATGATGAACGCAAAAGCCAAAGAAATCGGTATGAAAAATACCAATTTTGTTACGCCGTCGGGACTTGACGATGACGAACATTATTCAACGGCTTACGATATGGCACTTTTGGGCAGATATGCCGTGAACAATCCCGTTATCCGCTCCGTATGCTCTAAGAGCAAGGCTACGCTTAGCTACGGAAACCCTCCGTACAGGCGAACATTATACAATCACAACAGACTTTTGAGCACTTATGAATACGCTCTCGGAATAAAAACCGGATTTACAAAGAAGAGTGGCAGATGCCTTGTTTCCTATGCCGAAAAGGACGGAGTCGGTCTTGTTGCGGTCACTCTTAACGCACCGAGCGACTGGAGCGACCACAGACAGATGCTTGATTACGGCTTTTCGGTGTTGAACTCTCGCTTTGTTGAGGCTGAAATACCTGAATCTGTCCCCGTTGTCGGTGGAAATTTTGAAAAGCTTCGCATCAAATGCAATTCTTTTGGATATTCTTCTATGCAAAACAAGACGTTGACTCAGGAGCTTTATCTTGACCGTTTTGTCTATGCACCGATAAATAAAGGTGACAAAATCGGAGAAGTCAGGTTTTATTTTGACGGGCAGTATATCGGAACGTCGGATATTTTAGCTGATGCCGATGTTAAGGCTTCGGAACAAAAACAGGAAGAAAAAAGCTTTTTCCGTAAAATTAAGGAGAGATTTTTTAATGACTGATGATAGAATCAGGCTTCAGAAATACCTTTCCATGTGTGCGGTTGCTTCAAGACGTAAGTCTGAGGAGCTTATAGCACAGGGCAAGGTAAAGATCAACGGTAAGGTTGCTCAGATCGGAGATAAGGTAAGTCCGAAACGAGATACCGTTACCGTCAGCGGCAAAAAGGTTGCCGCTCACAAGAGTAAAATATATATTATGCTCCACAAGCCGAGAGGCTTTATAACTACAATGGACGACGAAATGGGCAGAAAGTGCGTTGCCGAGCTGGTTTCCGATGTTGGTGAAAGAGTTTATCCCGTAGGCAGGCTTGACAAGGATTCCGAGGGCTTGCTTCTTCTGACGAACGACGGAGAGTTTGCAAATCATATGACGCATCCGTCCAAGCACATTCCGAAAACCTACCGCGTTACTGTCCGTCCCGATGTCACGGAAGATATGCTGACGGCATTTTCGACGGGAATGGAAATTGACGGCAGAATTACCGCACCTGCGGACGCTCATATTATCGAAAAGCAGGACAACCGTGTTGTGCTTGAAATTGTTCTCTATGAGGGCAGAAACAGACAGATCAGAAAGATGTGCGAAGCTCTGGGACTTGAGGTCGCAAGGCTGAAAAGATCTTCTATGGGCTCCTTAAAGCTCGGTATGCTTCCTCCCGGAAAATGGAGAGAGCTGACCGAGGACGAGGTCCACAGGCTTATGGTTTCTTCCGGAATGAAAGTTAATAAATTCTGAGGTTTTATATGTTAAAATATTTACCTATTACAAGCGATAAACTGCCTGAGCCTTATAACGCTGACGCTTCTTTAAACGGATATATCGGATATGATCTGAGCAAATCCGAGGAATGTGGTTTTTCTGTTTTCAGGCTCAACGGCTATACTATGGAAATTGTTGATGTAATAACCGATTGCGACGATGAAACGGCGGAGGGCTTTATCAGAAGCTCTCTGAACTACGGCGCAAACAGGGGAGCATACATTGCATTTTATAGGGCAGAAGGTTTTAGAGAGGTTGCAAAAACTCTTGGCTTCAGGGAAAACTCCGAAAAAATTCTTGAGGGTGAAATTCCTGAGCTTCTTGCAGGCCATTGCTGCAAAAATAAATAATCGGAAGTTGGTTTATTATGGTTAAGAGTATGACCGGCTACGGCCG
>JAXJRE010000072.1:0-3630 GCA_036310785.1 Acutalibacteraceae bacterium | reverse complement strand
CCGCTTACAAGGAGAGCGTTGAAAAAACCGCAGACTATTCGGCGGATAAATTCAACCGTCTTAACTCGGCTATGGACGAAAAAATTGCAGAATTTGCTAACTGTAAACGCAACGGCTTTGCACCGGACAGCAGAGAGGCAAGGGAGCTGGTTAAGAAATGGCAGGCTTTCATCACGGAAAACTACTATTCCTGCACCGAAGAAATCCTCGCCGGTCTCGGTGAGATGTACGTTGCCGATGAACGCTTTCGGGAAAATATAGACCGTCACGGCGACGGTACGGCACAGTTTATGTGCGATGCGATAAGATCATACTGCAAATAAAAAAGGACTGTTGTAAACGGATCAACCGAATACAACAGTCCGAAATTTTTTATTTGCGTTTTTTGCCGAAGAAGCCTTTTTTCTCCTCACCTGTCGGCGCAGAGCCGCCCATAAGCGAATTGAATTTCAGAAGTGTTTCACGCTGTTCTGCGTCAAGCTTTGTGGGAATGTCAACTATAATTCTGACAAGCTGATCTCCCCTCGCCTTGCTTCGGATATTCTGAATACCCTTGCCCTTGAGTCGGAATACCGAGCCGGGCTGAGTACCCTCGGGTATGTCGTAGCGAACCTTTCCGTCAAGAGTCGGAACCATGAGCGTATCTCCCAGGGTTGCCTGAACGATATTGACGTGAACCTCGCACCAGACATCGAAGCCGTCACGCTCAAAGAACGGATGAGGACGAACGTTTACAACAACGTGAAGATCGCCTGCCGGGCCTCCGTTGAGTCCTTTGTTGCCCTCTCCCCTTACGTTGAGGATCTGACGGTCGTCAATACCTGCCGGAATATTGACCTCCAGCGTACTCTGCTTCGTCACACGGCCTCTGCCGCGGCACTTTGAGCACGGGGTTTCTATAATCTTGCCCTTGCCGCCGCACCTTGAGCAGGCTCTCTGAGTCTGAATAACTCCGAACGGAGTTCTCTGCTGATCCGTGACCTGACCTGTACCGTGACATTCGGGACAGGTGGTCGGTGATGTACCTGCGGCCGCACCGCTTCCGTGACAATCGGGACAGACCTCAATGCGGTTTATGCTCACCTTACGTTTACAGCCCTTTGCCGCTTCCTCAAACGAAATCGTGACGCTGGACTGAAGATCCTCGCCCCGTCTCGGTCCGTTGGGATTGGCTCGTCTGCCGCCTCCGAAGCCGCCTGCGCCGCCTCCGAAAAAGCTCGAAAAGATATCGCCGAGATCAAAATCATCGCCGAATCCGCCGTTGAAGCCACCGCCGCCTGCGCCAAAGTTGGGATCAACGCCTGCGTGGCCGAACTGGTCGTAGCGAGCCTTTTTCTGATCGTCGCTGAGCACCTCGTACGCCTCGTTAGCCTCCTTGAACTTCGCCTCGGCTTCCTTATCGCCGGGGTTCAGGTCGGGATGGTACTGCTTGGCTTTCTTTCGGTAAGCCTTTTTAATTTCATCGGCACTTGCATTTTTATCAATGCCCAGCACCTCATAGTAATCTCTTTTATCAGCCATAAATAAAAGCCCCTGACTTTGAAATAGGGCAGCGCCGCTGATGCGGCGTGCCCGCTTTTAGTTTTCCTGACGATTATTTGTTGTCGTCGTCCGTTACATCTGTATAGTCGGCGTCATAGAAACCGTCGCCGTTCGGAGCGCCTGCTCCCGGATTGCCGCCCATATCGGGACCCGGCTGACCTGCCGCACCCTGTGCCGCCTGAGCCGCCTGATAAATCTTCTCGGAAACCTCGTAGAACTTCTTCTGGAGAGCCTCCTGCTTATTCTTGATGAGGTTGATATCCTGTCCCTTGAGAGCTTCCTTCAGGCCGTCGATCTCTGCGGTAAGAGCATCCTTATCAGCCTGATCGAACTTGTCGCCCTCCTCGGAGAGGAGCTTCTCGCACTGATAAACCATCTGATCCGCATTGTTTCTGGTGTCAACCTCTTCACGGCGCTGTTTATCCTCCTGAGCAAACTGCTCTGCCTCATGAACAGCCTTTTCAATGTCGTCCTTTGACATATTGGTGGAAGAAGTGATTGAGATCGACTGCTCCTTGTTTGTACCGAGATCCTTAGCGGAAACGTGTACGATACCGTTTGCATCGATGTCGAAGGTAACCTCGATCTGAGGAACACCGCGGCGGGCCGGCATAATTCCGTCAAGATGGAATACGCCGAGAGTCTTGTTGTCCTTTGCAAACTCTCTCTCACCCTGAAGAACGTGAACCTCAACAGACGGCTGATTGTCAACTGCGGTTGAGAAAATCTGGCTCTTCTTTACGGGGATAGTTGTATTTCTCTCAATGATCTTTGTATTGATACCGCCCATAGTCTCGATACCGAGTGAAAGCGGAGTAACGTCGAGAAGAAGAAGTCCCTTAACCTCGCCGCCCATAACACCTGCCTGGAGCGAAGCACCGATAGCAACGCACTCGTCGGGGTTGATGCCCTTGAAAGGATCTTTGCCGATAAACTTCTTGATAGCCTCCTGAACGGCAGGAATTCTTGAAGATCCGCCGACCATGAGAACCTTGTCGATCTCTGAGGTTGAAAGACCTGAATCGCTCATTGCCTGACGAACGGGACCCATTGTGGACTCAACAAGATCTGCGGTAAGCTCGTTGAACTTTGCTCTTGTGAGAGTCAGCTCAAGATGCTTAGGACCTGTTGCGTCAACTGTGATATAGGGAAGATTGATGTCTGAGGAAGTTACGCCGGAAAGCTCAATCTTTGCCTTTTCTGCGGCTTCCTTGAGTCTCTGCATAGCCATCTTGTCGCCGCGAAGATCAATGCCGTTTGACTTCTTGAATTCTTCGATGATCCAGTTCATAACTCTCTGGTCGAAGTCGTCGCCGCCGAGGTGGTTGTTACCTGCGGTTGCAAGAACCTCCTGAACGCCGTCACCCATCTCGATGATGGAAACATCGAAGGTACCGCCGCCGAGGTCATAAACCATAACCTTCTGATCGTCTTCCTTGTCGATGCCGTATGCAAGAGCGGCGGCTGTCGGCTCGTTGATAATTCTCTTGACCTCAAGACCTGCGATATGTCCTGCGTCCTTAGTTGCCTGACGCTGTGCGTCGGTGAAGTATGCGGGAACTGTAATAACAGCCTCTGTGACCTTCTCGCCGAGATATGCTTCTGCATCCGTCTTGAGCTTCTGAAGGATCATTGCGGAAATCTCCTGCGGAGTGTACTTCTTGTCGTCGATTGTAACCTTGTAGTCGGAACCCATCTGACGCTTGATTGAAGAAACTGTTCTGTCGGGATTTGTGATAGCCTGACGCTTTGCGACCTGACCTACCATTCTCTCGCCGTTCTTGCCGAAGCCGACTACCGACGGAGTTGTTCTTGCACCCTCTGCGTTTGCGATAACGACAGGCTCGCCGCCCTCGATAACCGCTACGCATGAATTTGTTGTACCTAAATCAATACCTATAACCTTTGACATAATAATATTCCTCCTAAGATGATTGTTTACTTAATCAGTTGGCTACTGCGACCATTGCAGGTCTTATTACCTTGTCGCCGACCTTGTAGCCCTTTGCAAATACGTTTGTAATAACATTCTCGCCGAGATTTTCGTCCTCCGAGTGCATCACGGCATTGTGGAAGTTGGGATCAAAT
>JAXJRE010000071.1:0-2008 GCA_036310785.1 Acutalibacteraceae bacterium | reverse complement strand
AGTCCGTTCCACGGGAACAAAATCAATCGCTGAACAGCTCGGTGCTGAAATATCTTTCGCCCGTGTCGGGGAGAACGGTCACGACTGTTTTGCCCTCACCGAGCTGTTTCGCAAGCCGGAGAGCCGCCGTAACGTTTGTGCCGCTTGAAATTCCGCAGAGAATACCCTCCTCGCGGATAAGACGACGTGAGGTTTCGAGAGCTTCCTCATCCGTCACAATGTCGATATTTTCGTAGATTTCGGTGTTAAGATTTTTCGGAATAAGACCGTCGCCGATTCCCATCTGCAGGTGAGTGCCGATGCTTCCGCCCGAAAGTATTGCGGCATTCTGCGGCTCAACCGCCCAGATGTGGATTTCGGGATATTTTTCTTTGAGCGTTTCGCCTATTCCGCTGAGCGTGCCGCCCGTGCCGACGCCCGAACAGAAGCCGTGGATCGGTTTGCCGACCTGCTCTATGATTTCCAGAGCCGTGTGATTTTTGTGAACCGACGGGTTGGCAGGATTTTCAAACTGCTGAGGAATCCAGACATTTTTATCTTCCTCCGCCATTCTCAGCGCCGTTTGCAGACATTCGTTGATACATTTGCCGATATCGCCGTCGTCGTGAATAAGCACCAGCTCTGCGCCGTATGCCCTGACGAGCTTGCGGCGTTCCTCGCTGACGGAGTCGGGCATAATAATACGAACGTGATAGCCTTTGACAGCTCCGATAAGAGCAAGACCGATGCCCTGATTTCCGCTTGTCGGCTCAACTATGACGGTATCGGGAGTTATGATTCCCTTTTCCTCTGCGTCGCAGATCATATTATATGCAGTTCGTGTTTTGATCGAACCGCCGATGTTGACACCCTCATATTTAACGAGGATTTCCGCACTTCCTTCGGGAACGATTTTTGAAAGGCGGATCATCGGCGTGTTGCCGATCGCATCAAGAACGTTAGAATAAACCAAGATAATTCCTCCGATTTTAAATATATGCTTAAAAGCTTACAATATATAATATTAAAAAAGCATACCGCAAGAAACTATTTTATCATATAAATCGACATATGACAACTTTTTTATTTACAAAATTTTTCAGTTGTATTTTTGAGGATAAAGCAAAAGATATAATTGCAAACGCAATTAAATTGCGAAGGGGTGAAATGTAATGTCAAGCAGCAAGAACGTAGTTCCTCAGGCAAGAGAGGCTCTCGACCGTTTCAAGATGGAGGCTGCAGCCGAAGTAGGCGTAAACCTCAAGAACGGTTACAACGGTGATCTCACATCAAAGCAGGCCGGCTCAATCGGCGGTCAGATGGTTAAGAAGATGATCGAGTCATACGAGAAGAACATGAAATAACCTAAAACAGAACGAGGCTCTCTGAGCCGATCTACACGAATAAGCAACAAGGGGAGCGTCTCCGACTCAGTCGGAGACGCTCCCGAATTGTTCTGCGGTATAGAGTTTATTTTTAAACAGTTATGAAAAAACGCTGTTAGTCATAGGTTTAGGAAAACAATGCTGAAAAGATCAGATGTACCAAATCCAGCCGAAAAGGAAGATAATAATCATCCACTGACCGGTTGAATAGTCTATGTTCACATTGCATTCGTCTGTAACAACATTGCCGAAGCTGTCGGTCACCGTGCAAGTGATTGTTGCGTTTCCTTTCTTTGCGCCGTAGAGCTTGCCGTTCTGATCAACCTTTACCACGGAATCGTCAGAGCTTTTATATTCGACCGTATATTCAGCTTCGGGATCAGCGACAATTTCAGGAGTTAAAACATAGTTAGACTTGTAATTGATCGTTACATTGTGTTCTATACCGACTGCCTTAACGGTTGCTTTAGCCTCGGCGATTTTCGTCCAGTGAGCATAGAGAGTGGTGCTCTTGATTATCTCGACTGCATCCGAAGATTTTATTTCTATGCCGCCGAAGTTTTCTGTAAACCATCCGTCAAATGTGTATCCGTTTTTTGTAGGTACAGGTAGATCGCCGTATTTTGAGCCATAGGTAACTGTTT
>JAXJRE010000070.1:0-2187 GCA_036310785.1 Acutalibacteraceae bacterium | reverse complement strand
CAGAGAGTCACGGATTTTTTCCATCAGCGTATTATAGAAATAAAGGTTATGCATTACGCAAAGGCGCATTGCAAGCATCTCCTTTGCTTTGAAAAGATGCATGATGTATGCCTTTGAATGACGGCGGCAGGTCGGGCAGTCGCAGTCCGCATCGATCGGCGTATCGTCCTTCATATATTTGGCATTATTTATATTGATTATTCCGTTCATCGTGAAAAGCTGACCGTGACGGGCGTTTCTTGACGGCATTACGCAGTCGAAAAGATCAACTCCCCTACTGACGCTTTCGATGATATTGCCCGGAGTGCCTACACCCATAAGGTAGCGAATCTTATTCTTAGGAGCATACGGCTCGACCGCCGAGATGATCCTATACATATCCTCCTTAGGCTCGCCGACGGCAAGTCCGCCGATCGCATAGCCGTCAAGGTCAAGCTCGGCAATTCTCTGCATATGCTCAATTCTTAAATCATCGTAAACACAGCCCTGATTTATTCCGAAAAGAATCTGATTTTTGTTGATCGTATCGGGCAGAGCGTTGAGCCTTGCCATCTCCTCCTTGCACCTGATAAGCCATCTCGTTGTTCTCTCGCAGGATTTTTTTGAGTATTCATAGGTTGACGGATTTTCCACGCACTCGTCAAACGCCATGGCGATCGTTGAGCCGAGATTCGACTGTATTCTCATGCTCTCCTCAGGTCCCATAAAAATGCGTCTGCCGTCGATATGGGAGGCAAAGGTCACGCCCTCCTCCTTGATCTGGCGAAGCTTTGCAAGCGAAAAGACCTGAAATCCGCCGCTGTCGGTGAGAATAGGACCGTCCCAGCCCGTAAATTTGTGAAGTCCGCCAAGCTCCTTTATAAGCTCGTCACCCGGTCTGACATGGAGATGATAGGTATTGCAGAGCTGAACCTGCGCTCTGACGTCTTTCAGATCGTAAGCGTCAAGCGCACCCTTGATCGCTCCGCAGGTTGCGACATTCTGAAACGCAGGCGTTTTCACCGTTCCGTGAACTGTTGTAAATTCTCCGAGACGGGCTTTTCCGCACTGCTTGATTATCTTAAATTCTGCCATTTTTTCCTCCTTAAAGGATCGCCATTGCATCGCCGAAGCTTACGGTATATAAGAGATTTACCGATTGATAATGTTTTACAAGCCAATCGGTAATCCTCAAAACAAGTCGCTATGCGTACCCGTTCGAGCCAAGAACAGTAACAAATGATCTCCGTCTATCTGATATACAAGTAACCAGTCCGCTTGAATGTGGCATTCACGATAGCCGCCGTAATCGCCGGTCAACAAATGGTCGCGATATTTGGCTTCAAGTGTCTCTCCGTTAGCAAGAGCCGTAATGACCTTTTTGATTTTATCAAGATCATATCCGCGTTTTTTCGCAAGCTTCAAGTCCTTCTTGAATTGGTTTGAAGGGACAATTTCATACTTCACCTAAAATGTCCTCCATCATACTGTCTACACTGTCATATTTTTTGTACTTTTCGGGAGAACGAAGCATTTCCTGTGCTTCTTTCATTGCTTCAAGAGTTAACTTGTTGGGAACTTCTCTGGTAATAGAGAACGGAATTCCACCCTCATAGAGCATTTGCTTTAAAAAAATATTTACTGCAGTGGACAGATCCAGTCCAAGATCGGCAAGCATTACCTGTGCTTTCACTTTCGTTTCAGCATCAATGCTGATGTTCGTAGATACTTTAGACATAATATCAACTCCTTCTGATAATAGTATAGCATATTATCTTCTGTTTGTAAATATATTATGCACGTTTTTTCATAAAATATCACAATTTATGAGCATTATATGTTAATTTTTCAACATATAAACATTGCATCGCCGAACGAGAAGAAACGGTATTTTTCTTGGACGGCAGTTTTGTATGCGTTCATCGTGTGCTCATAGCCGCAAAATGCGCTGACGAGCATTATCAGCGTACTTTCGGGCAGATGAAAATTCGTAATAAGTCCGTCAATGCACTTAAATTCGTAGCCGGGATAGATGAAAATGCTTGTCCAGTCGTCATATTCGCAGACCTTGCCCTTTGCCTGACAGACGGATTCGAGGGTGCGGCAACAGGTAGTGCCGACGGCGATAACCCTGCCCCCGTTATTCTTTGTTTCATTGATTATATCCGCAGTTTCGGCAGGGATCATATAATGCTCGGAGTGCATCTT
>JAXJRE010000069.1:0-17358 GCA_036310785.1 Acutalibacteraceae bacterium | reverse complement strand
GCGCCGTGAGGAACGGGAAAATCCGAGGAAAAATAAACAAAATTTTCCTTGTACTTTTTTACTGATTTTTTATCGTAATCCGTCAGCGTTTCATCAAGAAAATCAAAAATAATTTTCTGCTCGTTTTTCGGAATTTCACAGAGTGCGGTCTGCGGAAGCTCCTCAATTCCCGTGCCGTCCGTCTTTCGCATCAGGGCAAAGAACTGTCCCTCGCCCTTTGCAAGGTGCGGATAAAATCTTCGACATTCGGAAATATTTTCTGTTCGACAGCCGTCAAAATTTATTCCGTCCGCCGTGAATTTTTTCACATTTTCATCAACGCTTATCAGCTCAAAATTTTTATTTTCCGAAAGAAATCTGTCAACATTTTTTTCGTTTTCTTCAAGCGAAAACGTGCAGGTGGAATAGAGCAGAAGTCCGCCGATTTTCAGCACGCTTTTGATCTCGTCAAGTATCTCGTGCTGTCGTTCGGCACAGCGCATAACATTCTCAACGCTCCATTCCCTTTGAGCGTTTTCGTCCTTGCGGAACATTCCCTCGCCCGAGCACGGAGCGTCAACAATCACAAGATCAAAAACCTCACCGAAAAGAGAGGCAAGCTTTTTTGCGTCGGCGCAGGTTGTTATAACATTTTTGTAACCCATACGCTCAATGTTGCCCGTGAGAGTTTTACAGCGTGACGGAATAATCTCATTGGAAACAAGTATTCCGTCGGGATTTTTCGCCGCCGCCTGAGTTGACTTGCCGCCCGGCGAGGCGCAGAGATCGAGAATATTCCAGTCGCTCTGAATTTCAACACCTGCAACCGCCGCCATTGCCGACGGCTCCTGAATGTAGATCATTCCTGCGTGATGGTAAGGGTGGTTGCCGATCCCGTCGCAGTCAAAGTAAAATCCGTTTTCGGCATAGGGAATTTGTTCTCCGCCGAACGGATTGATTTTTTCAAAATTTTCTTTGCAGATTTTATTTGTATTCACACGAAAAGAGCGCACGGGAGGCTCGGAAAAAGCGGCTCCGAATTTTTCAAAATCCGTGCCGAGAATTTTTTTCATTCTGTTTGAAAAATCTGTCGGTAACATAATATTTTCCTTTATAAATTCGCTTCGATATTGAACATACAAATTGAAAGAGCCGTGATCGCCGCAGTCTCCGTCCGCAAAATTCTTTTGCCGAGCGAAACAATTTCTCCGCCGCAGGTTTTCGCTTTTTCTATTTCTTTTTCGTCGTAGCCGCCCTCAGGTCCGATGAAAATTCCTGCGCTCATTCCGTCTTTCAGCAGGTCGATTTTCTCACGCAATTTTTTCACGCTGTCGGCACATTCGTAGGGAACAAGAAGCATATCGAGCGATTCGGAATATTTCAGCGCATCGTTAAATGACATCACGTTTTTGACTTCGGGAACAACGGTTCTGCCCGATTGCTTCGCCGCACTTTCGGCGATCGACTGCCAACGGGTGAGCTTGCTTTTTTTCTTTTTCTCATCGAGCTTAACAACGCACCGCGTCATCTCAACCGGCACGATCTCCGCCGCCCCAAGCTCAACCGCTTTTTGAATGATAAGCTCCATTTTATCCGCTTTAGGAAGCCCCTGAAACAGTACAAGACGAACGGGAAGCTCCGTATTTTCAAGCTGACCTTTTTCAATGTCGGCGATCACCCTGTCGCCCAAAAATTCACGGATCGCACAGCAGTAGCTTGCGCCCTCCCCGTCGTTGGCAACAAATTTTTCGCCCGGCTTCATACGCAGAACGTTTTTTATGTGGTTGACATCGCCGCCCGTTATAACTACCTGAGATTCGGAAATATTTTCCTGCGGCACAAAGAAATGATACATAGCGATCGCTCCAAAAAAGTTTTCGGAATATTATATCATTATATATCAATAATTGCAAATCTCAGAAAATGCGAAGAATAATCTTGACTTTTTCTCGTTCTATGATATAATCTTTTATGCGGATCAGGCTGTGTGCCCCGCCTCGGAAAGGCTCGCCGTGTAAAAATCGGAGCTTTTATATTTTGCAGGAGTGGCGGAATCGGCAGACGCGCTAGATTCAGGTTCTAGTGAATGCAAGTTCATGAGGGTTCAAGTCCCTTCTCCTGCACCAAAGAAAAAGAGTCGCATTGCGGCTCTTTTTCTTTGGTGTAATTATTCGATAAAGGGACTTGAACCCGTGAGGGTCTGAGCGTGAAGAAAACAGTCCGGTGGACTGTTTTTAGCGAGGAGCGGCGAGACGGGTACTGTCGCAAAGCGACGGTCGGCGAGCCATAAGTATGCAAGGCGAAGCCGAAGCATACGGCAAGTCCCTTCTCCTGCACCAGAAATAATCTCCTTTTGTCTCAGACAAAAGGAGATTATTTCAACTAAATCCGTCCTTACGGACGGGATAAATCCACCGTTAGTGGATGAAATCACTATGTGATGAAATCCGACTTCGTCGGAAGAACGGGACGGATTTAATTTCATCCACGCAGTGGATTTCATCTGCGAAGCAGATTTCATCCTTGCGCCGCCAAGGGTTTCATTGTATTATTATTTTGAGGTGATTTGATGGCAGATAACAAGCTTGCAAATATGTCAACAAATTTTGCTGTAAAGATTTTAAAGTTGACTGATACTATCAAAGGTCACTATTCTTTATCCAATCAACTTGAAAGAAGCGGCACAAGCATCGGGGCAAACATCCGTGAAGCAAAATATGCCCACAGTAGGCCTGACTTTATTGCAAAATTACAAATTGCATTAAAGGAATGTTATGAAACGGAATATTGGATTGAAATTGCGCAAAGAGCAGATTTGATCTCAGAAGATTCTGCAAAAAGCACTTTGCACGATTGCGGTGTGATACGTCGAATGTTGATTTCTTCGGTAAATACCGCCAAAGAAAACAGCAAATAAAACGTGAAAACAGGCGAATCCGAATCGGTTTCGCCTGTTTTGTCATTCAATTTTAATTTATTAAATCAAATCATTATAACGAGCTGAATTTTACAAGGATCTGTGCGGTCTGCGCTCTTGTGAGGGCTTTAGTCAGGTTGAAAAATCCGCAGCTCTTTATCAGGTTGAATGTAAGGGAGAGCGTTCTGAACAGCCTGAAAATATTTGCGCTGTCAGCAAATGCCGAGCGTAAAAGTGCGCCGACGAGGGCGAACATATTAACCTCACTTTCGGGAGCGAACAAGCCGTTGTCCGCACCTAAAATACCGCTCTCGCAAGCCCAGACGATTGCATCAAATGCAGGATCGGAGCTGTCAACATCGGTGAACGAAGCGTCTGTTGTTTCAACAGCGGGACTGCCTGCAATGCTGTAAAGAGCCTGTGCAAGGACAGCCTTTGTCAATGCGGCATCGGGACTGAACTCGGTGTCCGAGGTGCCTGCCATAATGCCCTTTCTGTATGCACATTCGATTGCATCATAATATTCGGAGCCGGGCGCAACATCGGTGAACGGGAAGCCTGCGTCGGGCAGAGCCTCAAGGATTTTGTCAGCCATAAAGCGGTGACCTGCGGCATTGGGATGATATGTGTCGCAGATTGTGCCCGTAACGTCAACAAATGTGTAGCCGTATTTCTCTGCGCCCTCTTTCATCGGCTTGTTCGCCATTTCAACGATGGCTCTGTCAAGGGTGAGCTTGAAGCCCTCCGCCTCGCTTGCGGCAACATCCTCTTCGCTTTTAAGATTATTTTCAAAGAGTCCGATTACAAGCAGTTCAACATCGGGATTCAGAGCGTAGATATCCTCAATCATAATGTTCCAGTTCTCGAAGAAATGCTTCAGACCGTAGGCAAGAGCCTGCGGAAGAACACGGATAAGCTCAGGCATAGCGTCTGTCATAACGGCGATGTCAACGAGCTGATCGAGCTTTTCGG
Organism: Acutalibacteraceae bacterium; assembly: GCA_036310785.1. GTDB lineage: Bacteria > Bacillota > Clostridia > Oscillospirales > Acutalibacteraceae > CAG-488. The sequence continues at coordinate 13,490 of JAXJRE010000069.1, read as the reverse complement.
AGGCAAGTCCGTTCTCGGCAAGAAGGTCTCTGGCGGCCTTTACAAACTCACCGCATTTGCCCTCTTTTTCCATAATATCGGCTATAACCCATGTGAGCATCGTTCCGAAATCGTTACCGCCGACTTCAAGAGTTATAAGTCCTGCCTCGGAAATGGCACGGCGATATTCGGGGATTCTCGCTTTCATAACTTCGGGATCGTGTGCGTCATGGAAAAGATATTCGTCGCCCTCAAAATCGTCTTCGAGCATATAGCGGATCTCGATTGTTCTAAATCCGGGACAAGCCATCGGTATATATTCAACTCCGAGGTCATCGGCAACGCAAGCACCGTACGAGCCTTCAACTCGCTTAAATTCGGAGTCAATAGGAACAAGGTCGTTATGTCCGCTTGCAACGCTGTCGCCGAGCAGAACATAGGTGCCGTGGTCATAGTACTCTTTTCCCTCCGCGGCAAAGCAGGTCACAAAACCGCAGGTCAACACAAAGGCAAGAATAACCGCAATAGCCTTTTTGATTGTACGCTTCATAAAAACGCCTCCTGTGAATTATTTGTCTGATTTGACAATTTAAAAGTATCACAAAAAAACAAAAAAATCAATGCTTTTTAGAAAAAATAAGGACAATGTCTGAATATTTGTATAGCAAACGAAAAGGAACTGTCGCACTAAGCAACAGTTCCTTGAAATAATAATCAGGATTACGGTAATTCGATTTTTATTTCTTCCTCTTTGCCGCCGGGGAGATAGTCGGGCGCAATATTGTTTTTGTCGCAGATGATGAAAAGGAGAGTTGCTATCATTCCGTACGGAATCGGACAGAATTCACCGGGATTGACAAGCGACATCATAAACAGTCCTGCGTAGGAAACGAACAGGGTAAGATTGAAAACCGTCACCCTTTTCCAAACGACCTTCATCCTGTTGTAAAGCTGGAAAAGGAAAGCCGCAACGCCGACAAGTCCGAAGCTTCCGAGAACCTGGAACGGCGAGGAATGATACCAGCATATCGCAAATTTTGCAGGGTTGTGAACGTCGTTGTTGCCGCTGTAGCCGAGACCTCTGCCAAACAAAATGTTTGATCTGAAATCCTCAAGCGCACGGCGGATAAGTCCCTCACGGATTGAGTCGCCGCCGGCAAGCCGCATCAGCACCGGTCCGAAAAACTCCATCAGCGGAACGATGAAGACGGAAAGGGCAACCGTTACGATCGAAGCAATGGTTATCAGCGTCTTTTTTCTGTTCTTCCTGTCGCAGTAGACAAGCACAATCAGGCAGAGCGCACATTCGATAGTGCCACCGAGCGCACCGCCCCTTGAGCCGGTGAAAAGAATTGCAATGTATTGCAGTCCGCCGACGAAAAGGAACGGATACTTGTGAATCGACAGGTAGAAAGAGAACGGCATCGAGAGCATCAGGATAGTCGATGCGTTGTTTCTCCATTGGAAATATATCGGGCTGAGCTTCGCCATAAAATTCGGCCAGAAAAGTATGTAGTGATGAACGATCATAAACACACAGAAAAGTCCGGTCAGCATCATTATAAAGGAAAATTTCAGCCGCAGAACATACTTGTCGCTTGCGTGATAGTGGGTGTTCATTATCATATACATCAGGAACATACCTATTCCGAGACCGAAGGTGTAGAAAAGAGCCGTGCCGCTGAAATATTCGGCGGCGGTTATTTTGCCGAGACCTCCGAGCGTGACCGCAACGGCGACTGCCGCCGCTCCCGGCCAGGTCTTGCCCATATCGAGCTTCCGCCGATAGACGACGAAATGAAATATCAGAACAGCAACGATCAGCGGTGCCAGCGGTAAAAGCTTGATGTAAATATCAAAGGAATTGTAGCACTTGATCGAGATACAGCTTATCAAAAGAAACGGCATCAGCGTTGCGATAAGGTCATCACAGACAACGAGGATAAAGCAAAGTATCGCTCCGAGGACGAGATTGCCGTAAACGAGGGGCATAATATCGCCCTTGCCTCTTGCGACTACAAACACCGCACCGATAACGCAGAGAATTATCATAAATATTTTTGAGCAGAGAAAACCGCGAAGCTTTCCGATCGCCTTATTCTGCTCCATTTTTTCGCTCAGTCTTGTTTTCGTAAAAGATCGCCTCCTTTTTCAGAGCCGTTGTCAGTATAGCATACATTATTTATAATATCAACTTAAAATTCGTCGCCGAGAACTGCGTGAGCACAGCGTATTCCGTCAACGGCGGCGGAGACAATACCGCCTGCATAGCCTGCGCCCTCGCCGCAGGGATAGAGTCCCCTGACCTTGAGCGACTGGAAAAATTCATCTCGCATAATACGCACGGGTGAGGACGACCTCGTTTCAGGGGCGGTCAGCACAGCGTCGGGACGGTCAAAGCCCTTGAGCTGAGTTCCCCATTTAACGATCGCCGCCGCCATAGCTTCGGTGACTTTTTGCGGAAGAACCTGACGGATATCGCCGAGCTTAACTCCCGTAGCGCAGGACGGATTTACATCTCCGAGCTGAGTTGATTTTACATTCTGAAGAAAATCGCCGACAAGCTGAGCCGGAGCGGTAAAATCACCGCCGCCGCAGGCAAACGCCTTTTCCTCAATTTCGCGCTGGAGCTTGAAGCCGGCAAGAGGATGATCGCTTCCGAAGTCCTCAGGCTCAACGCCGACCAGCACCGCCGAGTTTGAATTTTCGCCGTCACGGGCATAGTTGCTCATTCCGTTTACGACAACTCCGCCGTTCTCGCTCGCCGCCGCAACGACCGTGCCGCCCGGACACATACAAAAGGTGTATGCGCCTCTGTGGTGCAGAGAGTGGTTGGAGAGCTTGTAGTCAGCCGCACCGAGAGCCGGGTGACCTGCAAAATCGCCGTACTGCGACCTGTCGATCATCTCCCTCGGATGCTCGATCCTTGCGCCGACGGAAAACGGCTTTTGCATTATATCAAGCCCTTTGCGGTAGAGCATCTCCACCGTGTCCTTTGCCGAATGACCTACGGCAAGAATTACGCTGTCGGTTTCAAGGTCGATCTGCTCGCCTTTTTCATTTGTATAGGTGACGCCGTGGACAACGCCGTTGGCGATTATTATATCTGTCAGACAGCAGGAAAAATAAACGTCGCCGCCGAGTCGCTTGATTTCCTCACGGATGTTTTTCACGACCTGACCGAGCTTGTCGGTACCGATATGCGGCCGCCATGAATAGAGAATATCCTCGGGAGCACCGTATTCGACAAAATCAAGAAAAACCTTGCGGCAGAGCTTATCTTTAATTCCCGTTGTGAGCTTTCCGTCGGAAAAAGTGCCTGCGCCGCCCTCGCCGAACTGCACGTTTGAGGTTTCGTCCAGCTTTTTCGTTGTCCAAAAGCGGTTGACGTCGGCGGTTCTTGCGTCAATGTCACGTCCGCGTTCAAGGACGATCGGTCTGAGCCCTGCCCTTGCAAGTGTCAGCGCCGCCCATATTCCGCCCGGACCGAAGCCGACAACGATCGGTCTTAGCTCGCTTTTTCGCCTGTTTTCGGGCATAACATAGGTAAACGGCTCAACCGAAGCCGCTTTTTTGTTTTTGCTCTTTGCAAGTATTTCCGCCTCGTCGCCGTCAACGGTTACATTGACGCTGTAAACGAAAAATAGATTTTCCTTTTTCCTTGAGTCGAGAGATTTCCTGACTATCTCAAGAGAGAGTATCTTCCTCTTGGTAATGCGCAAAGCCTTTGCCGTTGCCGCAAGAACATCGTCATATGTACCCTCAAGCGGAGTTTTAATTTCATTGACTCTTATCATAAGCCCATCCTGTTTAGAATTTTTTCGTGTATTTTAAAATCTGAAGACTGTTGCTTTTTGAGTTATACATCACGCTGTAAAAGGTGTGCTTTCCCGATTCGGGCACAGCGTTGAAGCTGTTTCCGTCACAGTCGAAGAAAAGGTAATAGTCGTAGCCCGAGCTGTCAATCAGAGAGAAGGGGAGACCGTTCAGCTTTTCGGGAATTTCCCTGAGCCAGACGGGATCTGCGGAAAGGGATTGTTCAAATTCCTCTGCCTGTTCGTCCGTGTAAATGACCTCGGTGCAGGAATAAAGCTTTTCCTGAGCAAGCAACGACTTGATTTTATCAAAAATATTGACCTTACTGCTTTCAAAGTCGGCGGCAATGCTGTCCGTCGTGGTCGCACTTCCCTCTTTCGGGAAAGCAATTCCGAGGAGCTTTCCTGCCTGCGTCACATAGCTGTAATCGGAGGAATAGCCCTCTGTACCGAGGGCGATCTGCGACGAATCAACGGGAGAAAAGAAGTTGATTATATGAAGCGCACAGAAAGCAAGGCAGATAAGCTTGATTATCCGCTCGAAACCGATCCTGCCCATATAAAAATAGATGAAGAAAAGAGAACCGAGCGGAACAAGCAGAAAGATTATCGGTATCCACAAAGGTGTTGTGCCGTGAACGCTGTACCAGCTTTGGATAAACGAGCGGCAGAAGATGATCGCCGCAAGGTTTATCACAACTATCAGCACACGCATCAGCAAAAGTGAACGGCGAAGCTGAACAGGCTCGCCGAAGTCCTCCGCCGAATAATCAAATTCGGGAGGACGTTCGCCGAAATTATTTTCACGCAAGGTGTTTTCGGGTTCTTTTGACGACATATTATCACCGCTTAGGATTTCACGCTTTAAAGAAAGCGTAGAAAGCCTTGTGAGCCATATAAACGTCGAGCTTTGCGATAAGCTCAAACGGGGAGTGCATTGAAAGCACGGGAACGCCGACGTCGATAACGTCAACGTCAAGGTTGGCAATATACTTTGCGACCGTTCCGCCGCCGCCTGCGTCAACTGCGCCAAGCTCGCCCATCTGCCAGTTTACATTAGCATTGTTGAAAATTCTCGTGACCTCGCCGACAAACTCTGCGCTTGCGTCCGAGGTGCCGCCCTTGCCTCTGCCGCCCGTGTATTTTGTGACGACAATGCCCTTGTTGAGATAAGAGGAATTTCTCGCCTCAAACGGAGTCGGGAAGGTCGGATCGAAAGCCGCATTTACATCGGCGGAAAGACACTTCGATTTTGAAAGCACATCGTGAGCCATAAGTCCTTCCGCTCTTGCAAGATCGGCGATGAAATATTTCAGATATGAGGAATTAAGTCCCGTGTTGCCGTCGGAGCCGGTCTCCTCCTTGTCGGCAAGGACTGCGACCGCCGTGTAATCGGGAGCCTCGTCAAGGCCGAGAATTGCGGTAAATTCGGGATAGGCGCAGACACGGTCGTCGTGACCGTAGCCGCCGAGCATACTGCGGTCAAAGCCGATGTCCGTAACCTTTGCGGCAGGTACCATTTCAAGCTCTGCGGTGAGGAAGTCCTCCTCGGTCATACCGTATTTTTCATTGAGAAGCCTGAGAATGTTCAGCTTGACAAGCTCGCTTCCCTTGTCCGCCTTGAACGGGAGAGAGCCGACAATAACGTTAAGCTCCTCGCCCGTGATGCCGCCCTCAAGCGTTCTCTTGTCCTGCTCCTTTGAAAGGTGAGGAAGCAGGTCGGAGATAACGAACTGAGGCTCGCCCTCTTTTTCGCCGACGCTGACCTCAACCTCTGTGCCGTCTTTGAGAATGACAACGCCGTGAAGCGACATCGGGATAGCCGTCCACTGATATTTTTTAATTCCGCCGTAGTAACGGGTTTTGAAAAGTGCAAGCTCGTTGGATTCATAGAGCGGATTGGGTTTGAGGTCAAGACGGGGAGAGTCGATATGAGCCGCCGCTATTCTGACGCCCTCGCTGACGCTCTTTTTGCCCATTACGGCAAGGATAACCGCCTTGTTGCGGTTGAGATAATACACCTTGTCGCCGGGAGCATACTTCTTGAACTTGTCAAAGGGAACGAAGCCGTTTTTCTCCGCCTCAGCCACAACAAAGCCTGCAACCTCACGCTCGGTCTTGTTGCCGTTGAGGAATTTTTTATAATCCTCGGCATAATCCATTGCCTTTGCAAACTCCGTTTCATCAACAAAGTTTGCGCTGTGCTTCTTGTTTATAAGCAATTTTTCGCATAAAACTTCAACTTCTGTCTTTTCTTCTGCCATTGTGATTTCCTCCTTAAAAATTCGACTGATTTACAGCATACATATTGTTTTTCGCCTTGCCCGAACCGACAGTTTGCGCAGGGCGATTGATTTATAATTCACTCAGTTGATCGGCAAGATTTTCGTTTTTGTTGTTTTTGATAACGATATCCGCCCTTTCAATATAGTATTGTTCATTTTTCTGAGCGTTTATTCTGTGCATCGCCGTTTCACGGTCAATGCCGTCACGCTTCATTATCCTTTCGGCTCTGACGGATTCGTCTGCGGTGACAACGATCATCTTTGTGCAGTATTTCGGAAGCTCGCAGTCAAATATCGCCGCCGCGTCAATAACCGCACCTTTCATACCGGGCGCAAAATTATTTCTGATTTCTTGGAGCGTGAGCTTTGTGATTGCAGGGTGGGTGATTTCGTTAAGCCTCTGCCGCTTCTGCTCGCTTGCAAAAGCCCGCTTAGCAACCAGACTGCGAACAAGCGTTCCGTCGGGAGCGATAACGTCCTCGCCGAACTCCGAGGCAAGATTTTTGAGAACCTCGGGATCCTCGACCGCTTTCCTTGCAAGAACATCGCCGTCGATTATCAGATAACCTTTCTTTTTCAGCTCGGCGGCAACGGTTGTCTTGCCTGCACCGCTCTGACCTGTCAGTCCGTAAATAACGGGCGGATTGAGTATCTTGAACGCCGCCGCACGAAGCAGACGGTTGTAAACGCCGAGTCCCACGCCGTCAGCCGACGGAGCACGGACAAACACTCTTTTTGCTCCCATTTCATCAAATTTTCGAAGATCGTCAAAAAGGTTGTGCGCCTGTTCGGACGAGCGATCCTCTCTGCCGAAGCTCAGGCACGGAACGGAAAGTCCGTCCTCCTCGCCGTCAAAGCAGAGCGCCGCATCTCCCTGACGGGGATCGGAGTCTAACTGAAATTTAAAGCTCGGCAGACTTCCGTTTACTATATATACTTCCGCTTTCGGGGAATAATGCTTGTATTTCATTCCGGGAGAGGCAGGGCGTTCGCCCTCTTTAAGCTCCGACAAAACAGCAGGATCGACCTCAACGTGACCGAGCACGGCTTCAAGCTGTTCGAGCGTTATTCCGCCCGGTCTGAGAAGTCTCGGCACCTCGGCGGCAAGAGTGACGACCGTGGATTCAATTCCCACGTCGCAGGCTCCGCCGTCAACGACAGCTTCGATTTTTCCGTTCATATCGTCCATAACGTGCTTTGCCGTTGTGGGGCTGGGAAGTCCCGACGAGTTTGCGGACGGAGCGGCAAGCGGAACTCCGGCGGCATCTATAATCGCCCTTGCGACGGGGTGCGACGGAAAACGGACGGCAACGGTCGTCAGTCCCGGACTTACCTCGTCGGGAACAGTATCCGCTTTCGGCAGAATTATCGTCAGCGGTCCCGGCCAGTATTTCTCGGCAAGCTCCTTTGCCTTTTGCGGAACGGATTTAACGAGCTCGTAAAGCTCCTCAAATCGGCAGATGTGGACTATCAGCGGATTGTCAACGGGTCTACCCTTAGCCTTGAAGATTTTAACGACAGCCTCTTTGTCAAAGGCATTTGCCGCAAGTCCGTAGACCGTCTCGGTCGGTATTGCGACAAGTCCTCCGCTTTTCAGTATTTCGGCGGCCTTTTCAATGCTCTGCCGTGAGCCGCCGTCAAGAAGTTCGGTTTTCATATCATTACTCAGCTTTCAGTTTTTCGGCAGTGTCGGCGGTAATGAGAGCGTCAATGAGCTCGTCCAGATCGCCGTTCATAATTGCCTCTATTTTGTATAAGGTCAGCCCGATTCTGTGGTCGCTGACTCTGCCCTGAGGGAAGTTATAGGTTCTTATCCTCTCGCTTCTGTCACCCGTGCCGACCTGTGATTTTCTTTCGCCTGCGATGGCTTCGTTCTGCTTCGCCCTTTCGGCTTCAAGTATCCTTGAACGCAGAATTTTCATTGCCTTATCCTTGTTTTTGTGCTGGCTTCTTTCGTCCTGACATTCAACCACCGTGCCTGTCGGAATGTGAGTGATCCTGATTGCGGATTCGGTTTTGTTGATGTGCTGACCGCCTGCGCCGCTGGAACGGAAGGTATCTATCTGCAAGTCGGTCGGACTTATCTGAAGATCAACCTCCTCGGCTTCGGGCAGTACGGCAACGGTCACGGTCGAGGTGTGGATTCTTCCCTGCGATTCCGTTTCGGGAACACGCTGAACACGGTGGACGCCGCTTTCGAATTTAAAGCGTGAATATGCGCCGTCACCCGTTATCATAAAGCTGATTTCCTTAAAGCCGCCCAGCTCGGTCGGGTTGGAGTTGAGAACCTCGGTTTTCCAGCCCTTTGTCTCGGCGTACATCGAATACATTCTGAAAAGGGAGTTTGCAAAGAGGGCGGATTCCTCGCCGCCTGCGCCTCCTCTGATCTCGATGATAACGTTTTTGTCATCGTTCGGATCTCTCGGCAGGAGAAGAATTTTAAGCTCCTCCCTGATTTTTTCAAGAGCGTCCCTCGATTCCTCAAACTGCTCCTGCGCCATCTCACGAAAATCCTTATCCAGTCCGCTCTCGTTGAGCAGTGACTGAGCCTCCTCAAAGTCGGCATTGACCTTCTTGTACTCACGGAATTTTTCAACGACGGGAGTCAGGTGCTTCGCCTCCTGCATCAGCGAACGGTATTTTTCAATATCCGAAACAATGTCGGGATCGCAAAGCTGAGAGTTAATATTATCAAATTTTTCTTCAACCGATTGAAGCTTATCTATCATAAAACAATCCTCCGAAAATAATAATTTTTTCGGACTGCGCTAATCCTCCGGACGGATTATCCTGCGGATATTTTTTTCCGCCTTTGAACGGGGAACCATGACCTCATGTCCGCATTTTTCGCATTTGATTTTAAAATCCATGCCCGATCGCAGCACGTCAAAGGTATTACAGCCGCAGGGATGATTTTTCTTCATAACAAGCTTATCGCCTACACGAACGTCCATTTGCTCGCTCCTTTCGAGATTTTCCGTCAGTAATACAGATTTACATTATATTATAGCACATTTAATGCCGAAAGTATAGATGTATTTGTCATTAAAGACAATATAAATCATATAAATTAGTAGAAAAATTTTTTAAAATAAAACAAAGGTGGTAAAACTTATGCAAAATTTCAAACCCGAAGGACAAACGATTCTCACACCGTCAAATCAGGCGGCTCTTTCCTCACCCAACGCTTTGCACGAGGCGTGCATAATGAACGAAACCTTAGAGGCACGTGCGCTCCTGTGCGACAAGGAGCACAACCTGCGTGTTGACCTCGGCTGTATGTACGGAATTATTCCGCACAACGAGGGCGCTCTCGGAATTGACGACGGCTCGGTCAGGGACATTGCCCTGATCTCGAGGGTGAACAAGCCCGTAATGTTCAAGGTTGTCGGATTTCAAAAGGACGACAATGACCGTGAATATGCGATACTCAGCCGCAAGGCGGTTCAGCAGGAATGTATGGACAAGTACATTTCAAAGCTTCGTCCCGGCGATGTGATAACCGCAAAGGTCACGCATATGGAGAATTTCGGAGTTTTCCTCGATATCGGCGCAGGAATCAACGGACTTTTGCCGATCGACAGCATCTCCGTTTCAAGAATACCGCACCCGTCCGTCCGATTTTCCGTCGGTCAGACGATAAGGGTTATCGTCAAGTCGATCGACGAGCAGGGCAGAATAACCTTTTCACACAAAGAATTGCTCGGCACATGGGAGCAGAACGCCGATGAATTTGCTCCCGGTGAAACCGTTCCGGGAATTGTTCGATCCGTTGAAAGCTACGGAATTTTCGTCGAGCTGACGCCGAATCTTGCAGGTCTTGCCGAGTATTCGTCGGGCATATCCGCAGGCTGTCACGCAGGAGTGTATATCAAAAGTATGCTTCCCGAAAGAATGAAAATCAAGCTGATTATCGTTGACGCTTTCGAGGCTGAATATCCTGCGCCGCCGATTAAATATTTCACCGACCTCGACCATATCGACAAGTGGGTATATTCTCCTGCCGAGTGTTCAAAAATAATAGAGAGCAGTTTTTCATAATTTTTCAATTCTACCGCAGAAAAAAATAAATTCTTGCATTTTCAACCCATTTGTATTATAATATAATCAGAATAATATTGTGGTTTTCGTTGAAATGGGAGGATTTTAAAAAAATGATCTGTGATTTACATTGTCATACTAAGCTCTCGGACGGCTCAATGGGCATAGATGACATAATTGTCTTGGCTGAAAAATGCGGCGTTACCAACCTGGCTGTAACCGACCTCGACTGTCTCGCAGGTACGGTGAGGGCTCGTCTTATAGGCGAACGCCACGGTATAAAGGTTATTCAGGGCGTCGAAATTTCCGCTTATGACAGTGAGAACGACAGAGAAGTTTTTGTTCTCGGATATATGAGCGATTCTCCCGACCGCTTGGAGGGACTTTGCCACCGCAACCTTGTCGCAAGAAAGAGGGCGGCTCAGTTTATGATGATCAAGGCGGCTCAGCGTTACCCGATTACGACCGACCTTGTAATCAAATGCGCTCAGGGCTCAACGAATGTTTACCCCGTTCATATCATGGCGGCTCTTGTTGAGTGCGGAGTTACGACCGAGCTTTTCGGCGAGCTTTACAGGGAGCTTTTCACCGAGGGCGGAGAAAAAAGCATACTCGTCAAGCCTAAGTTTTCCGAGGTTTCGGAGGTTATTCAGGCTATTCACGACGCAGGCGGAATTGCTGTTCTTTCCCACCCCGGAGATTATGAGGGAACAAATATCGTTGAAAAAGCGCTTGAAGCAGGTATTGACGGCTTCGAGTCTTGGTGTCCCGAGCACAGCGAGGAAACGGCGGAGAAATTTGCCGCTCTCGCAAAGGAAAAGGGACTTCTTTCAATCGGAGGCAGCAGCTTCCGTGGCAGACACAACAAAAGCTGCGTGACTCTCGGCACTATTGTTACGCCGGAGGATAAGTTTACGGAGTTCTTGAACTATAAGGCTAAGATCCGCCGTCAGAAAGCGAAGGCGGAATAATCGGAGAAAGAAAGATGGCAGAGGACAGAGACATCAAAATATATGTCGGCAGACAGAGCCGGGAACAGAGCGACTTTCAGCGCATTTCCGAGGATATTGACCGTAACAGGCGCAACGGAAACAGCGAAAAGGCAAAGGCACTCGGAATCAGGCTTGCCAAGATTCGTCCCGACTGTAAGAAGCTCGACCTGCACTGTGAAAAAATGCAGGCGTCCGAGCTTTACTGTATCCGTGTTCTGCTCACCTTTACCGCCGAATACACCGTCCGCAGTAAGATCGGACAGGAGGCTCTCGCCGATGCGGTCAGCTCCTCGATGTACGATTACCTCAAGACCGAGGAAAAGGGATACTACGACAATATTTCCGACGGCAGTGCGTTCACGTTTTATCTCCTCGCTTTGAAAAAGGACGGAGACACCGCACGGAATATCGGCGAACAGTTCGCAAAGCGTTGCGGAATGAACAATGAAGAATATTCCGATATGGGCGCAAACTTCTTCCTCAAGGCTCAGGAGCTTTTCTCAAAAATAATTGACGAAACCGAATTTGTAAATGAATAAAATTATGGGCTGACGCTAATTCTAAAACGTCAGCCCATTTTATTATACCAGAACTACCTTTTCGCCCGAAACGGTAAGCCTTGACGGAATAAAGTTTCCGTCCACAACGAAGTAGTAGTAGCCTACTCCGCCGTCCTGAAATTCCGCCCCGTCATAGGCGGTACGGCTCACCTGGGTGAAAATTACAGATTGATTTTCAAATTTTTTTATAAGTAAAACACCGTATTTGCTGGAACGGTGCTGGGTGTCGTCAACAAGCGAGAACGGAAGCATCAGCTTGCCGTCCTTTTTATTGAAGCAGTAGTTTACGTTGACTCCGCTTCCCCTTTCGGCAATACACACAACGCCCTCGTCGCACTCGAAATACGTCACAAGCTCCTCGTGATAGCGATATCCGAAAAGCTTCTCGACCGAGGTGAAAGAGCAGATGTAGTTTTCAACCGGTATCAGGAAAGATGCGGCAGTCAGAATTATGGAAACAAAGGCCGCCGTAACTGCGGCTTTACCTTTTTTCTTTGACACAATGCAAAGCACGATCAAAAGAATTACAAAAAGCACCGCTCCGCATATCCATCGGATTATGTCATATGCCATAGTAAACTTCCTTTTGTTTTGACTGTCGGTCACAGAGCCTGACGCTCCTTTTGTCCGACGGGATTTATTTCTTAAATAATATCATACGGTACAGAAAAAGTCAATTTTTGCAGGCCTATAAAAAAACAAAAATCTCCCTTAAAAAGAGAGATCGGCTTTTTATTTTCTTTTTCCGATTCCGAGAATGTAGTCCGAGGATACCTTGTAAAGTGAACACAGCGAGATCAAATGATGAATTGGGAGTTCATTTGCGCCTCGTTCGTATCTGGCATACATTGTCTGAGAAGTGCCGAGATATTCAGCAACCTCTCTCTGCGTTAGATCATTGTCTTCTCTCAAATCCCGGATCTGTTTAACATAATCCATCAATCTAATCACCGCTTTTATTATAAGGATAAAATGGCCGTTTAATGCCTATTAGTACATAAATTTACTCAACTAATTTGCTTTTTACGAAACAAAAAGCGACAAGAAATAGATATCAATATATTCAAAACTTGTGAAATCATACAAATTTTTATTAAAACAGGGGTGTGACAACGATTTAAAAATTTGAAACAGCTGTCACATCTTGCGTTTTATTGGTATCAAGAGTAAAATAATTGTTGACGATTTGTCCTAAAAGAAGGACAGATCTGCATCATTTTGTTGCCCGAATGTGTCGTATCGGTGCAGGTCGGGTGTCCAAAGCAAAGAGGGGGACGGTATTACTCTCTATTCTTTGCAGGGGGGAAATTTATATATTTTTGTAAAGATGAAGTGCAGGTATCGTCTTTGGGGGACAACTTTATAGCAGGGAAGAAAAAGTCTGTATCGGAGGTTCAGCCGCTGATACAGACTTTTTCTATTCTATATTCTTTGGTGTGAATGCTTCGGGGAGCAGTTCGGACAGAGTGTATTTTTTAAAGCTGTTGTTTCCCGTCACGACGAGAATAATAAAATCGGGCGAGCAGAACTCCGCCATAACCTGACGGCAAACTCCGCACGGCGGAAAAGCACCGCCGATAATTCCGTCCTTGCCGCCTGCAACGGCAATCGCACGGAAGCTTCTTTCTCCTGCCGAAACCGCCGTGAAAAAGGCAACCCGCTCTGCGCAGACTGTCGGCGAATAAGACGCATTCTCAATATTGCAGCCCGTGAAAATTTTGCCCGATTCGGTCAGCAGAGCCGCACCGACCTTGTGCTTTGAGTACGGCGCATAGGCTTTCCCCATCGCTTCGATCGCCTCGAAGCAAAGCTCTTTTT
>JAXJRE010000068.1:0-2676 GCA_036310785.1 Acutalibacteraceae bacterium | reverse complement strand
TATTTGCCAATCATCCAACAACACCATTACTTGTTATAGCCCCAACACCGTGGGCAGGGAACACTCCCGATATGACTACAGGAATGGCGTTATATTGCGAAAAGCTTGAAGCGATATGCTCACGCAGAGGAATTGCATATCTCGACTTGTTCCATCATAGTGGATTAAGACCGAACGATACTACGCAAAGAGATTTAGTATTTTATAGCGGTTCGCTTAACGGACACGGAGATTATGTGCATCCAAATAAACTTGGACACAGCATAATCTCTCCAAGAATAATGCAAGCGATGGAATCAGTAATAATATTCTAAATCTATTTACTGACTTAAATAGACCTTTAAATCAGTAAATTGATCGCAGTAAAGGCGGACCGGAGACGATTCGCAAGGGATCACCTCCTCTTACATAACAAGAAGGCCCGGGGCTAAAACCTCGGGTCTTTTTGCGTGGGGTTATTTGTTTAATCTACGGGCCGTTTCGACAGACTTGATAATCTCGTCATGCAGATCTGAGACGGACTCAACCGACGCCAACGGAATTTTGTCATTGCTGACGTATGGGAAACGGATCCATTTAGCACGGGCCGTATACTTGAATCGTGCGACGTCTGTCGGCCCGATTGCTGCCGTTACGTAGCTGTCAGAACGGCGGACAAACTTGAGGTCGTTGGCGCCTGATATCGTCCTGAGCTGGTCGAAGATCTCGGACTCCTCGTCCGTTGCGTTGATGTCTCGGAGTTGCCCGTAATTTGCGATTTTGACGGTCGGTTTTTCGGCAGCATATTTTCGTGCCCGGTACGCATCATATCCGTCTTTGATATCGTCCCAGCTATAAAGGGAACCCGTAAGCACGAGCGTCTTATGATCAAATCCGAGAGCGTCGGCACATTTAAAACAGATATAAGCGTCTTTTAATTTGATTTTTCCACGGGTCAGAAACGATCCGTTACATTTAATACATTTTGCCATAACGTAACACCTCCGAGTTGAGTATACCATAGACGAGGGGCAACAAATTTAAAAAATTGGCTCGGAATCATTGACAAAGGATAATGTAAAGCGTAATTTACTATATAGGTGATTACGTATCTAAAAGACAGGTTTTTTCGCAATAAAACCGTTTTCAACTATTCCGAAAATTATGAACATCGGAATAGTTAAACGTTTATTAAGAAAACAACTGAATAGGGCAGATACATAATCACCTCGAAATCGCAAGAAAGAGAGGTGATTTTTTTAATGGCTTGCGAGAAGTTCAAACAGTACGCCATCGTTCGGAGTGACTCGGCAGAGACGTTTGAGAACAATCTCAATGCAAGGATGTTCGAACTACGAAACGCAGCACCTGAGGTTCTTTTCAACGAGCACGGGCAGACGCTGACGGCAACGATTGAGTACACCGTCACGAAAGCGGTCGATCCTGTCGAGAGGGATCCCGTTACAGACGGAATCATTCTCAAGTGCGCCGATTGCCCGTATTGCGAATTTATCACAAAGCGGGACGGGTCGCCGGATATGAGGGCAAAAACGAGAAATTGCAAGTTTGCAAAGTACGGGAGAGT
The DNA here is from genome assembly GCA_036310785.1 of Acutalibacteraceae bacterium. Lineage (GTDB taxonomy): Bacteria > Bacillota > Clostridia > Oscillospirales > Acutalibacteraceae > CAG-488. The sequence goes on along the minus strand of JAXJRE010000068.1, from coordinate 1,112 downwards.
TTACCCGAATCAAGACGCTTGCATCTTGCTATATCAGTTGATCATGAACGGAGGTGCGAGGATATGCTTAACAGAATCGGAACAATAATTTACGGCATCGGAATAGTTCTCTTGATGCTCGGAGCAATGGCAGCAGACAGCCCGTCGTTAATCGCTCCGTTTTCTCTGATCGCAGCCGGCGCTGGTTGCGTATACGTCGGGAGGAGGTTCGGCAATGATGAAGATAGATAGCGTTAAGGATCTCGTCTATATGACACGCAGAACGGAGCCAGCGACAAGGAATAGCGACAGGGTACTGATTTATTCCATTTATAAGAAGTTCGGCGTAAACGCTGGGGAATCATTCGAGGACGTTCTGTTTAACGAGGATCTCCCGAGTTTCGAGACAATCAGACGAGCAAGACAGAAAGCACAGGCCGACTTTCCGAATCTCAGAGCGGACAAGACCGTCGAGGCGTTCAGAGCTGAAAGAGAGCCGGAGTTCAGAGAGTTTGCGAGAGGAGTATAACGATGGATTACGCAAAGACGAGAGGAATGATGCTCAACAACAAAAGAGATTACGTCGCAATGCTCGGAGAGTTGCTTTCCGTCATGGATGATTTCGGATCTATCGAGTATGCGCACAGCTATGTCACAGAACAGGAATACATCAAAATGAGCGACACAATCGGAAACGTCTGCTTCATGAACGTAACGGCGTTCTCGGAGTCGGAGATCCTGAGGGACGTCTGCAAGGTGGTCGCTGCCGGAGATCTCCCGTTTTCGATAATCACAGACACGGCGACAAAGAAAAAGATCGCTCATTTGTTCAGATAGGAGGGCACAAGATGAGATACGAAGTAAACGTTAAGTTCGATGGCCGTTCGTACGAGGATAATATCTTTACATTCAACGACAGAGACGAGGCTTTTGATTTCGCAGAAACAGCAAAGATGAGAGGCGTGAAAATCGGTTCCGTATCGGTTAATCTCCTCGACGACAGAGAGGAGGTCGACGCATGAGACGAGAACTCGAGGGCGATCCCCTCAAGATATTAAAGCCGTATCTCGGACATTGGGACGTCCCGGACGAGGGCGATCTAGTGCTCACTATCGACAAGATCTACGAGGACG
>JAXJRE010000067.1:0-3750 GCA_036310785.1 Acutalibacteraceae bacterium | reverse complement strand
CTTACCACTTGGCTATGGCGCCGAATATAAATGTGAGCCGAAACTCACTATGTAAAAAGCCGTGAGGCTTGATAACCTTAAACGGAGCGGATGACGGGGCTCGCTCGGCTGCGCTGTCCGCTTGCCGACACGCCCATGGTCTTTTTAACAGTCCACCGGACTGTTAAAATTCGCCTGCGGCGAACCGACCTTTTCGAGCCCCCCTTTTCAAAAAAGCAAAAAAATAATGGGCATCCTATTGGATACCCATTATTTTTTTGGAGCGGATGACGGGGCTCGAACCCGCTACCTCCACCTTGGCAAGGTGGCGCTCTACCAGATGAGCTACATCCGCAAATGGTGCCTTCGGTCGGAATCGAACCAACGACACGAGGATTTTCAGTCCTCTGCTCTACCAACTGAGCTACAAAGGCAAAAGGAAAAATGGCGACCCGGAACGGGCTCGAACCGTCGACCTCTAGCGTGACAGGCTAGCGTTCTAACCAACTGAACTACCGGGCCGTGTGGTGGGAACAACAGGGCTCGAACCTGTGACCCTCTGCTTGTAAGGCAGATGCTCTCCCAGCTGAGCTATGCTCCCATTCGCCGTTATTCCTTACGTCGTTGCTCAGTACCGCAGCGACATTCATTACTTTACCATAACATTGAGATTTTGTCAATAGTTTTTTTAAGTTTTTATTTTTTCTTTGCCGATTGGAGCAGTCTTTTTATTTCGTCACCGCTGAAATTATATTTTTTATCGCAGAACTGACAGCAGACCTCGGTGTTCTCCTCAGCCGAAAGCTCCTCAAGCGACTGTACGCCTGTCGAAATCAGAGCCGCCTCCACCCTCTCACGGGAGCAGTTGCATTTATATTTCGGGTTTGAGGTATCAAGGACGTCAAGATCAAATTCCCTGAGCACCTTTTTGCAGATATCCTCGGGAGTCAGTCCGTCGCAGAGCATTGAAGTGACAGACGGAATACCGCTTATGCAACGCTCAACAGCATCAATCGTATCGTCAAGAGCAGTCGGAAGAAGCTGAATAATAAAACCGCCTGCCGCTTTTATCGAAAGGTCAGGATTGACCAGCACGCCGAGAGCGCATACGGATGGGATCTGCTCACTGATAGCATAATAGCTCGTGATATCCTCGGCAATTTCGCCGCTTACAAGCGGAATCTGACCTACATATGGCTCCTTGAGATTGAGATCCTTAATGACCGTCAGGGAACCGTCCGTGCCAACTGCGCCCGCAACATCAAGCTTACCTTTTTGGTTGAGCGGAATTTCAACAACGGGATTCTGAACATATCCTCTTGCATTGCCGAAGCTGTCGGAAACCGCCATAACCGTACCCGACGGTCCGCCGCCGTTTATTCTCAGGGTTATACTTTCGGTCTCTCCCTTGAGCATACTTCCCATCAGGCTCGAAGCCGTCAGAAGTCTGCCGAGAGCCGCCGAGGTTACGGCTGAAGTTTTGTGTATCTGCTGTGATTTTTCCACCATATCCGTCGTTTCGGCGGCCATTATCACAAGCGTGCCGTCCGTTGAAATACATCTGACTAATTTATCCATTAAAAATCCTCCGTTTCGGCAGCCTGCTGTTTCTGAGGCTGCTTAAATCCCGTGTACCGTGCAACAAAAACCGCTCTCTCGGTCTTTTCGTTAAGCTCACGGTCACTCATTTCATCAAAAATGTGCACAATTTCAAACTCCGCATCACCGAGCCATTTTTTATAATCCTCGATCGGGTACGCCCTCTCGGTAAAATCTTCTGTACTTCGGTAATATGCGTCACCGTCACATTCAAATATATCAAGCGAAATGTCAACGCTGTCATCCTCGTTGAGGCTGTTCTGCCAAACGCAGTAGACCTCGTCGCAGTCATAGACAAAGGTATTGTTTCCGAGAACTTCTCTGTGCTTATATATTGTATTCACGTCAAAAATAAATATTCCGCCGTGCTCCATAAACAAGCCGACTTTTTCAAAGGTTTTTTTCACATCGTCGGCACAGCTCAGGTGGTTGAGACTGTCGAGCATACAAACCGCGCCGCTGATTGTACCGTAAAGATCAAGCTCCGTCATATCCTGACAGAGAAAGAGCACATCTGCGTTTTCTTCATATTTTTTCGTCTGAGCCTGCGAAAGCATTGCATATGACGAATCAATGCCTATCATATCATATCCTCGCTTTGCAAGCTCAAAGGTGAGGCTTCCAGTTCCGCAGGCAAGGTCAAGTACAGGTTCCTTGCCCTTCACCCCGTAGCGTTCAAAAAGCGTACTGATAAAATCGGCACGCTTTTTATACTCAATATTATCGGTCAGCTTATCGTAAACCTCCGCAAACGCATTGTAACCGCTCATTTGCCGTCTTCCCCGTTCATCCTGTCGAAAACGAGGTCGTATCCTCCGCGGCCGTACTGAAGTGAACGGTTAACTCTGCTGACTGTAGCCGTGCTTGCGCCTGTTTCGTCAACAATTTCGCTGTAAACCTTTTTTTCACGGAGCATCTTCGCAACAACAATTCTCTGTGAAATCGACTTCAGCTCATTCACCGTGCAAAGATCCTCGAAAAAATCATAGCACTCATCGACCGATTCAAGATGAAGTATTGCATTAAAGAACATATCCGTGTTTTTATCTCTAAGATTCTTTTCCATAATAAAGCCTCTCCGTTTTTATTACTCTTTTTTCCATTTTATCACATGAAACTGCAGAAGTAAAGCGTTATTCAAAATTAAATGTCGAATGGTGTCCCGACGCCGGTCCTATAAGAAGCGAGGTGCAAGCAGCAAGGACAATGTCAGGCTCGGTTTGTTCAATATAATTTATTATGCTTCCGTCAAAATATCTGCCGTCAACGAGATCGATTCTTTCAACGGTCTGCGCCAGATACGGCACAACGCATTTATTGTATGAATCGCCTATCACAAGAATATTCACTCCGTTTTTACAGTCGTTGTTTTTGATCGAAGTGACAGCCTTGTTTCCGTTGAGATAAGAGGAATAAGCCGAATAATTGTAAAAATCTTCGTTGTTAAGATAGGTTTTGTTAAAAATTACATCATCAAAGCTTCCCGTTATCGGTGAATCCGTGTTGTAGGTCACGGTGAAGCTTGTCTTTTTCTTAGGATATATAATGCTGATATCCTCGGGATCGGCAAAGGTCAGGGTTGCAAGCTTTCCCTGAGAGCCGAGGCATATTTTTTCGTAAACATCAACATTATAATTATTTATATCCCGATACCGGTGTCCAGAGAATATCCGAAATCCAGATTGAGCATATCGGCAATTTTTCCTGCCGCCCAGACTCCCGTTTCGGGCTTCCAATGGTGATCGGTTTTAAAGAAGTTTGAATACCAGTTCCCACCCTTTTGTATCAATAATTCACGAATATCAACATTCTTAACGTTTTCGGAGTTCAGCTTCTCAAGGAGCTTATCGGCATTGATATTGTTGTAGTCCGTCATTCCTTCGGGGAGCTGATTGTCGTTCTTGTCCTCCTTTGACGGATACTGGATATATGCAAAATCAATTCCTTTTTTCTCAAGAATATCGCTGAACCATTTCAGACTTTTTGCAGGAGAATCCGTATCTTTTTCGATAGATTCAAACGTCAGATATCCGTTTTTCATTACAACAACCAAATCGGTTCCCGAAATAACACTCATTCCCACAGCCTTATTAAAAAGCGCATTGGTCTCAACATATTTCATTCTGCCGGGGAGAAGCTTGGAGGTATAATAGTCCACGCTGTACTTTATCT
>JAXJRE010000066.1:0-15546 GCA_036310785.1 Acutalibacteraceae bacterium | reverse complement strand
TGCGTCCTCGGCTCTGTTCCAGCCTGCTTCAAACTTGCCGACTACGGTATAATTCTGTCCCGAATAGAGTCTTGCTTCGACAAACCATACCTCGTGGTCGAGAGTTCTTGCCGTGTCGTTGACTTCATTTCCGTCAGCGTCGTACGTCTTTCTGCTCTTGACCGCTTCGGCGTATCTTGTGTATGTCCTCGTCATTCCGTCTTCGGATACAAACTGTACCTTCGTCGCTCTGCCCTCAAACGTTACCTTGTAAAGACCCGTTTCCTCGTCATACTCGGCGCTTTTTACCTTGCCGCTGTCGAGTATTCTCTCATTGAAGATCAGAGTCGCGGTGTCGCCCTCGTCAAGCCATTCGTGACCGACCTTGACGGTGATCTTGTAGGTGTATTCGCCGGCCGGTCTTGCCTTTGCGAATGTCCATGTTCTTGTTCCGTCGTCGTTCTGTACGAAGCTTGCGACAGTCGTTGTGTTTCCATCCTCATCGGTGAATCTGAGCTTTGATACATCGCCCTTTGTCGTGACGGTGATCTGAGCCGTTTCACCCTCGTCAACCTCGTCGCCTGTTACGCTGAGAACGTACTTGTCTGTCTCCGCTCCGTCATAGAGGTTGACCTCTACCGAGTTGAGCATGAACGTGTAAACTCCGCTCTCATACGCAGTATCTTCAACGCTCAGAGTGACGATTCCGTTCTCATCGCTCTTGACCGTTGCCGTCGAGGAGTTCGTCGCCTTATCCTTCATTGAAAGAGTATAGCTCTTGTTCGCTTCGCCCGTCTTGATTCTGACCGTATTGCCTGTTGTTCTGTAGACATTGTTCTCAAGCGTTGAGTTCTCGTCCGTAAGGATTTCAAGTGTTCCTGCGTTCAGGCTCAGCGTATCTATTCCGCTTCCGCCGTCCTCAAGGATTGTGTATGCTCCGTCTGCCGAAGCAGTTGATACACTTACCTCATTGATATCCTGCTTGCCTACATAGAATACCTTGTCTACTACATTGCCCCATCTGTCTACAAGATGTACATAGGTGTAGCTTTCCGACTTCGGATAATAGTTAAAGCTCCAGTTGTTGCCCCATACCTGATATCCGAGTCCCGAGCCTTCGTGCTGTACTCTTGTTCCGTTGGATTCCTTTGTCCAATACTTGGCTCCTACGAACGATGCTTTCTTTGCTTCGTCATAGTTTGAACCCAAATTGAACAGCTCAGCAATTTTCTTTGCATCCGTCGTGTTCAGCGTCGGAAGAGGACCTATATCTTTTCCGTTCTTATCCTTCATTCTTGATTTCAGATCTACACTGCTGCCAAGATTAAAGGTGAATGTGAACGAGCCTCTGTCGGTCTGCTTGTAGGTGCCATCGTTTACGGTGTATTCAGGGTCTCCCGTCTTGGGAAGCTCCCAGTTCCTTGCTCCGCCGGACTGTCTGAACAGGTGGTACTGGTTGAGATAAGTATCTCTGTTTACCTGATCGCCTGTTACCGTCATCTGATCGCCCGAATGATAATCGACAACTATCGTTATCTTCTTTGTATTTGTTGCATCATCCGCGAGGTTCTTCTGCCAGCTGTTTGCATCTCCTATTCCTGAGGACAATGCCGACTGCGTTGCCACATTCGGAGTAAGTGCGTCGTCCGTTGCCGTGAACTCATATGTTACGGTTCCGTTTGTTCCGCTTGTGAACTCAGGTGTAAGCGTGATTACCTGCTTCTGCTGATAATAACTGCTTGCTCCGCCTATTGACAGCTTTGTATATGTCAGATAGTCGTTATCAGCATTGCCTGCCGGTATCTTTGTTATGGTATACGCTGCGTTTGCATTCTTTGCACTGCCTGACAATGTCGGTGCCGCTGTCGCCTTTGCCGTTGTCGGGTAGCATACTCTGCCTGCGTTCGCAATATCGTCTACCGTTATCAAAACCGTCGGATTTGTTGAGTTCGTATAGCAGTAGTATGTATAATTGCCTTTGCCGGCATATGCATAGTTCACTGCTGTTGCTCCTGCAAGTGTTTTTCCGTTTGCATCGGTTACTGCCTTGGCGGCGTCGGCATTTTCATAGACCTTAAAGCCGGGGCCTTCTGTCTTAACCTGTGTCTTGGTTTTGAATGCCTTTGCCATTGCGGCTACGTATTCATTGATCTTTGTCTGGAATGTCTTTCCGTCGGTGTCTTTTGCCGTAATACCGTAGCTTTTTGCCTTGATTGCATTTCCGTTCACAAGAGCATTCTTTGCCGTTTCAACCGTTGTTGCAAGGTCATAATGGTTAAGATTCATCTCATTAAGGTTATGTCTTGTTCCGCTTGAATCAATGAGGAAATTGTTCAGGTAATCCGTTACGACCTTTTTCTCGCTGAGCGAAGTATTGGCCAAAGCTTTTGCTGCATTATTTAAGACCTCGAGATTTGCGGTATAGTCGCTTGAGTTTACATCAATAACAAGGCTATTCTTTATCTTCCTGTAATCCTCTACCGCTTTTTTATACTTTGCAAATGATGCGTCGTCATAAACGGTTCTCTTTTCGATTTTCTCGTTGCCGTATTCATCTACACCCATAGTGATGTCGATTGAATTCTTCCCGTCATAGTCCTCGAACTTCTTGTTCCAGACTTCTGCATCCTTTACATTTACCCACTGTGCGGCAATAGTAACATTACCGAACTTGCCTGTGCCTATCTTTTCTTCCGCATTGTACAGCGTGTTTGACGTCCAGTTAGACTCCTTGTCCGTAAGCGTTACCTTCCAGCCGATGAACACATGATCTTCATATTTCGGTGCGTTCTCAATCGTTATTGCCGACGTCATCGTATAGTTTACCGTCTCGGGGTCAACAGCATCGCCGTTACCCTTTACATATGTTATGGTGTACGGACTTGCTGTCCAACGTGAATAGAGCTTAAGTCCGTCCGTCGTGCAAACATAATTGTCAATCGCTTTGCCGTTTGCGTCGGTATACGGTGTACCATTTGCGTCGTACCAGCCAAGGAATGTGTAACCCTCGCGGGTCGGTACATAAAGCTCGTCGTACTGTGCACCGTAGTCAATATCCTGATAATGAGAAACGATTTTCTCATTTCTTGAATTAAGGTCATTGACATAAACCGCCGTTGCGCTTGCCGAACCTGTTACCTTGCTGACCCAGCCGAGGTATGTGCTTGAATCGGCTACATACGCTCCGTCTGAGAATATCTCTGTTCTTTGAAGCGAAATATTGCCCAAGGTCAATGCACCCGGAACGGTTGAGCCGTCAACGCTGTTTTCTCTGAAACTTATCTGATAATAATTATCGGACGGAACAGTGAATTGCATTGCAATTGTACCGCTGCCTTCCGTAACAGAGATATCCGCTGATATGCAATTGCTCGAGGCACAAGTTGTCGAAGTTTCGTTCGGGTAGAAGAAGATAAACGGTGAAATTTTTGTGGCCGTTGTTGCCTGATAATCCATCAAAAGAGTGTACTTTTTGCCTGCTTCAAGCGTTGAACGGTAGCTTGACAAATTATCATAAGTATTTGTGTAGCATTCTGTCCCCATCGGCTTGAGGGTTATTGTTCTTCCGTCGGGATCATATGATGATGTGCCGTTAACCGTATTCATACCGTTTGAAGAAAGAACGATATTACCGTTCGGGTCTTTGAGAACAACATTCTTGATATCCATATCCGCACGAAGTTCATTATAATTACTATAATATGCGAAATAGAATATCATGTTAAAGAAATATTGAGTTCCCGCTGTGAACTTGCGCTTCAACTCAACAGATTCATAACCGTCGGTAGTTTTTTTGTTTTCGGTATAGGAAACGCCCTGACCGCCGTTGTACCAATAGCCGTCATTAGTGCTGAATCCGAGAACAATCGAGTCATACTCGCTCTTTCCGGTAGTATCCTTTATATATGAATAGTAATCATTGATTCTGTATTCATATGTGAGTGTATATTCACCTTCCACCGAAGCGGTGTAGGTGTTTGACTTAAAGGTATCAAAGACCTCATCAACACCTGCATCAACACCGGCATCGACAATATGCTTTCGGTCATACTTGATATTCAGAGCGGTATCTCCCTCAATGTCCTTTGCAATTGAATATGAGAAATAATCATTCTCCTTATAGCTGAGAGGATTCTTCATTCCCGGAAGCTTACATGCCTTGTACGAATTCATAAAAGTATCAAATGCATTGTTGTTGCTTGCCTTCCTTACAAAATCGTCAAAGTTGAAATCGTTATCAAGAAGAAGCACCTTATCCGTCACTGCCCAGTGCGCGTAAACAGTTCTGTCTGTGCTGCCCATTAAGGATGAAGCCGTTACACGCTCACCGCCGTCCGGAGCTGTGAACCAGCCGAGGAAACGGTAGTTTTCACGAACAGGAACAGGCATTGTGCCGAGGTTGTGACCGTAGAACTGAATGAGTGAGTTTGGAACAAAACCCGATCCGGTGTCGGTACTCTTTACATACTCAATCTTGAATCTCAGGTTTTTAAATTCGAGACTTGTTATTGCTCCTGCGGTTGCACACGGAATAACGCTGTATCTGATTCCATATGCCGCACTTGCCTGCGCCGCAGATACCTCTATGTTCCTTGCAAACGATGTCGGAGCACCGTAGGATTCTATATAGCATCTGCTCGAAAGATTTGTGCCGTTCTCATTTGTGAGATCTGCGCACATTGCAATGTATGAATTAGAGGCTCCGGGGTTAGTCAGGCTGAAATTGCCGCCGGCGCCGACGATTTCACCGCCGAGATAGGTATACTTGAGGGTATAAGTGCCTGCGGAGAAATCCTCGGGAAGGAGAGCACTCATCAAATCCAATTGTTGAACCGTGCTCATTTTACCGTTTACGGTAAATTCGCCCGTTGTTCTGTTGTAGGTTGTTGTAACTCCGTTGGTTGTTGATGATGTTATTGCGCTGAAACCGCCGTTTGAAGCACGCGTATACGCACCCAAGTGGTTCGGTTCCTTTGTTCCGTAGTTAACATCAAAGCTAACAACCTTCTGATTAACAAAATAGAAGTTAACCATCGTCAGCGAAGTATCGTTGACTGCGGCGACCCACTCATAGGTCGTGTTGTTGCCGTCAAACTTCGGAACTGTCGTTGTTTTTGTTGAGGTTGTTCCTATGGTTGCCGTTGAGCCTGAAATACTCATTGTATTGCTGTTCAAATTGCTTGCAGAGAAAAATGTCGGGAGAGAAGCAAGCGTTTTGCCGTAATAGCTTGACGGGGTGATTGAAACGTCTTCATCCTCTACACTGTTCGTAAAGCTTGTAAGCTCATACTTACCTGCGAAGGTATAGCCCTCGTATGTATCGGGAGTAAAATAAACGTTATCGCGAGCATCGTATGTCATTGAATACTGCTTTCCGCCCTTGATCTCAACGATCTTGTACTGACCGTTGCTGAGCTTCTCAAGACCGAGGTTGTATTCACGGGCATAGCAGCTATCATTAGCGGCAGTGCCTTTGATATCTGTACCTGTTATAAGCTGATCAATGTAATTATTGAGGCTTGTTACAAGAGATGAAATTGACGTTGAAGTAAAATCGCCGTCAAGTCTTGTAAGCTCGCGGTAAGCATTCTTATATGTATTTACAAAGTTCGTATATGTCGCACCCGAATAATAGTAGCTTGACATTGTGTCGGCATTATAAATACCGAGATTCGGGAAGTTGTTCTGTGCACGCTTTACTGCATTACGGAGATCTGTTTTATCCTGCAAGGTAGCGTTCATCTTAATGATCGTTGCAGAGTTACAAATATCGGAGCTGTGTCCGTCATCGGTAACAAGGTGGCTCTTAACCTGATAAACCTTGGAGCCTGTGGTTTTTGCAACCTCAGACGGCCATGTTCCTGCATATTTCATGCCTTCACTGTTATATGAGTCGGAAGTCATATCGTTGCTATAGGCATCCGGACCCTGCCTGGCGATAATCTTACCGTGGGTTTCCCACATTCTTCTTCTTACATCATTATCATCGTCAAATATGCCCGTAGTACCTGTATATCCCGGAGATTTGTCTGTAAAGTCGGCAATATACCACGCCGCATTGTCAGCATCCTTATTATCAACAACCATAAAACCGACACCAAGGTTCGGAATTTGATTGAGGTTTGAATAACGGCTGGTATCAATATAGATATTAGCTTTAGCCGTAACAGTCTGATTACCTACATTAACGGTATCTGTAGTAATTTTTCCGTCTTCTGAATCTAAGTAGTTAAATGTTTTTACGTTGTATGTTGTGTTATTTCCTGACACGGCTGACGAACTGTTGCTCGTAGTCATCCATGCATCAGGATTAGGATCACCGTAACTTGCGTTTGCGTTTGTTCTGAACCAAGATTCCGAAGCTGTCGCCGAACCAAACAGCATTCTCATCATAGTTCCGTTTGAAACGGCATCGCTCACACCCGTAAGATAACCTGAAGATGAGTTGGTAAGGAAACCTGAAGCACCGTAGTTGCTGTCCGCTCTCGCATATCTCGGATAATATCCACTGCTCGATGTGTCTGCCGTAGCAGAATGGAAACCTGAAATCCAAGTAAGTATTGAACCATAATGTTTACTACCACCCGTATTACAGTTTCTTACACCGCCGCCGACCGGAACAGTGTACGGCTTATATACATATGTATACGCTATCGCTGTTTTCTGATATCCGTCTATGGTATCGGTATATGTTACAGTCCACTCGATAAAGCATCCCTTGTCTGAAGCAGAAAGATATGGGCTGTATCCCGATGTAGTCATACTGAATGTACCGATGCCATCTGTAAGAGAAATGGTTTTTGCCGAATTTGAATACAGTGTACTTCCTGCAAAATTGATGTATGAGTTGGAATTGTAATACGTTGATGTTGATGACGATGATGATGGCATAACTGCACCATACATTGTCATCCATCTGTATTTGATTGAAACGTTCGTAGCATTCGGATAGTTAAAATAAACCGTACCCGATGTATCTCTTGATGTTTGGGTTTTGGGGTTTGTCGGGTCAGAAATATCATTTTGAATAAAATATTGGAATGATGATCTTGTCTGTACGCTCCATGATGTTTTTTGAGGAGTAAGATAAACTGCTTCGGGAACATAGAAGTACAACGGCGATGACAACGGAGTGGTTGTATTCATACCGTCAGTTCCCTTAAGGAATGTCTGTGCCGCCGAGATTGCAGACGCAGGGTCGGTATATGAACCCGCCGCCGCAGAGGAGACGCAAAGAGTCTTGACGTATGACGTAACATAGCCGTCAATCTCATCCCAGTTGCTTGCCGATGTATTGACACCGGAATTGAGGAATTTACTGTAGTATTTACGAGCCGTTGCCTTATCGGCAAGTGTGGCATTGAGTCTTACAGCCGAGATTCCGGAACTATACTCGTCATAACCGATAGGCGGACTAAAACGAAGCGAATATTCAAAACGGATATAAGTTGAATAAACATTATTGCTGAAAGAGGCAATAGGGAGCGATGTTCCGCCCGATGTTGAATTTGTAAGATTATTCTTTGCCGCAGTTATATCGCCGTCAAGCTTGTAAAGGCCACGAACCCATGAACGGTCGTTCTTTTCATCTGAACGGTCAACATCCGGACAATAGATTGTCGGCGCCGTGTTCATACTGCCGGCATTATTATTGATAGTTTTGTTCTTTCTGAAATATTGCGCAGCATCTGAAGATGTATAAGAAACATTTCTGATTGCGTTTAAATAGTTCTGGTTTTCACCGCCGTCAGAGTCAAACTCTACAAAACCGGCTCTGAGGTTCGGAACCTGTTTAAAGTCAGAATATCTCGACGTATCTATTGTGATATCTGCCGCCGCATAACCGTAGCCGTCGTCGTCAGTGCTCGGTTTACCGCCGAAATAGCCTTTGCTGACCATATCGTCGGTTATCAGATCCATGGGTTTATATGTTTGAGAATTATCCCATGGAGTATTATAGATTCTCGAACCTTCCCCGAGATAGGTTTTGTTGGTTTTATCTTTTGCAAACGCGAGAAGAACGCCCGAACCGTTCGGGTTAAAATAATTATTGTCAATTGGCATGTCAAGTCCTCTGGGGTAAAGGCTTGCATTGAAATTGATAAGCGGAGCTGTAAGAGTTGAGTCGGTGCTGACCCACTTGGAAGCGACGTTACCGCCCTTTACGGCATCCACACCTGTTATAAACGAATAAGTCGTTGACTCGGCAGGGTTGCCGTTCATGCCTCCGTATGTTCCGTAATAAAACTGTCTTGTCGTCATACCTGCCTGAGCGAGCAGCGGGAATTTAATGCCCGTATAGGCATAGGTCGTATATGAAACGGAAGCGGTTGTATACACGATATTCCAACGAATAACATATTCCTTGCCATCCTCGGCTTTCTCCATGGAAATGCTCTTAATCGTCTTCGTAACAGATGACGAAGGCTCCGACAAGGCCTTATTCGAGGACATATATGTACCGTCAGAGAAAGCAACTTTTGTTACACTGTTTGCACTTGATGCATTGAGGCTTGCATCAAGAACGGTTATTGAAATAGTTACCTTTCTCGCCGTTACACAGGAGAAGCTGAACACGCCGGTTTCTGAAGTCGGCTCGCTGACCGTGCCGCTCGATGTTGCGTTCAGAAAATACTCCGAGTCCTTTCCGCCTGCCTTGATATAGACAAGCTCCGGCATTAAGATATTGTACTTTGCAAAGGTGCTGGAATCGCTTCCTGCCTCTGTAAGTGCATGGTCGCTCTTGCTGACCAACGCTTCCGATATCACCGAACCGATATCAAAGAAGCAGAAGGTGGTCAAAAGCATCGTAAGACAAAGGAGTAAGCTGAGCGTACTTTTTCCGAATTTTGAAAGCTTTTTCATTCTTATGGACCTCCCCGGAAAGATGATTTATATTATAATTACCGAACCCGACCGCAAATTTAGTCCGAGCACAGTAATTAGTACAAATTTGTCTTTCTATAATTATATACAAAAACCCAATTTTCCATTATAGATAAGACTATTTTATCATTAATTATAATAAAAATCAACTATTTTTTCAACAATCCATACTCAATTTTTTATGTTTAAAATATACATTTTTTCGTCAAAAATAACAATTTATACATATTTGCAACATTCTCGCAATTATCGCCCGAGATATCAAAAATCATAACGGAATAAAAAAGCCTGTACCGACACAAAGTGCCGATACAAGCTGCCGTACTATGCGTTTTTTCACTTCTTATACGCTTCAAGCCTGTAAATAGGCTGTCCGAGGTCGGAGAAGCGTTTTTCATATTCCGTAACAATATTTCCCTCGAAATCGCTGTTGTGCAGGTCGAGCGAAACATTTTTTATTGCAAAGCCGTATTCTGAAAACTCCTGAATGGAATATTCAAAGAAGTGCATATTGTCCGTTTTCTGATGAATCTCGCCGTCCGGGGTCATAAGTCTGTCGAAAATCGCAAGAAACCTCCTGTTTGTCAGGCGGTGATTTGCATACTTTTTCTTAGGAAAAGGGCAGGAAAAATTCAGATAAACCCTGTCGGCAATGCCGTCGGGGAGATACTTGGGAAGATACTCCGCCGAGCCTTTTATGAAACGCAGATTAGGTATGTTTTCCTCAATCGCTTTTTCTGCGGCAATAACTATTACGTTTGCGCTTTTTTCAACGGCAATATAATTTATGTCTGGATTACGCTTTGCAATCTCGGCGGCGAACTGTCCCTTTCCGCAGCCGACCTCAATACGCACGGGATTGGAATCGCCGAACCATTTTTCAAGGTCAATGTATTCCTTTTCCTCTACCGTCGTGTTGAAATTTTTATCCTCGCTCTCAATCGAAAAGATGATCTCGCCGCAGTCGGCAAGTCTTTTGTCAAGGTTCTTTTTTCTTCGCATTCTCATAGTGTTCGCTCCGTAATCTGTTTTTTATACAATAAATTAAAGCCACTTTATTCTACACTTTTTTTATTTTGCAGTCAACCGCTTGACAAAAAAGTTAAAACAATATATAATTCACTCAATAGCCGTGACGGGAAGAAGTAAGCGAAAAAAAGATGCAAAGAGAGCTTTCGGCAGGTGTAAGAAAGCGTGAATTTTTCGTCCGAATACATCCCCGAGCTGCGTGGCTGAAAACAAGTAGGCTTCGCCGTGTGCGCGCGTTAAAGCGTCAGAGTATTTTTACTCGCCGAGGCTGTACCCGTGAGGGTGCGGTGAACAGAGGTGGTAACACGATAATTCGTCCTCTGCCCAAGGGCAGCGGACTTTTTTATTTTTATGTGAAAGGAAAAAATTATTATGACGATTTATGACGAGCTTGTCGCCCGTGGACTTATTGCTCAGGTCACGGACGAGGACGAAATCAAGGAGCTTATCAACAACGGCAAGGCTGTTTTCTACATCGGCTTTGATCCGACTGCCGACAGTCTCCATGTCGGTCACTTTATGGCACTCTGCCTGATGAAAAGACTTCAGATGGCAGGCAACCGTCCCATTGCCCTGCTCGGCGGCGGCACGGGAATGATCGGCGATCCCTCCGGCAGAACCGATATGAGAAAAATGCTGACGAAAGAGGATATCGACCACAACATCGCCTGCTTTAAAAAGCAGATGAGCCGCTTCATCGAATTCGGTGACGATAAGGCTATGATGGTAAACAATGCGGACTGGCTTCTTGACCTCAACTATGTTGATGTTCTGCGTGAGGTCGGCGCCTGCTTCTCGGTCAACAATATGCTCCGTGCCGAATGTTACAAGCAGAGAATGGAAAAAGGACTCAGCTTCCTAGAGTTCAACTATATGATAATGCAGAGCTACGACTTCTATCATCTTTTCAAGGAGTACGGCTGTAATATGCAGTTCGGCGGCGACGATCAGTGGTCAAATATGCTCGGCGGAACTGAGCTTATCAGACAGAAGCTCGGCAAGGACGCCTACGCAATGACGATAACTCTGCTCATGAATTCCGAGGGCAAAAAGATGGGCAAGACCGCTTCGGGTGCGGTATGGCTCGATCCCGAAAAGACAAGCCCTTACGAATTTTATCAGTACTGGCGCAATGTCGGCGATCAGGACGTTCTCAAATGTATCCGTATGCTCACCTTCCTTCCGCTCGAAGAAATTGACGCAATGGATAGCTGGGAGGGCGCACAGCTCAACGAGGCGAAGGATATCCTTGCATTTGAGCTGACAAAGCTCGTCCACGGCGAAGAGGACGCCGCAAAAGCAAGAGAAGCCTCAAAGGCACTTTTCGGTGGCGGAGCAAACCTTGACAATATGCCGACTACCACACTTTCGGACGGGGATTTCACCGACGGCAAGATAGATATTCTCGATATTCTTCTCAAGACGGGCATCACCAAGTCACGAGGAGAGGGCAGACGTCTTGTTCAGCAGGGAGGCGTTTCCGTTGACGATAAAAAGGTGACGGAAATCGGACTTTCGTTCACTCAGGACGAGCTTAATGCAAATCCGATTATAGTCAAAAAGGGCAAGAAGATCTTCCACAAGGTTCAGGCGTAAGCCGGAGGAGAAAATGAAATGAAAATTGTAAAAGCATTCTTTGTGATGCTTCACATTCAGCTTGCAATTCAGTATGCGATAATACCGCTTACATTATTTAATTCCGAGCTGCTGTTCAATTCAAGAATACTGTCAACATTGTATTTTGTATCGCTGATTCTCTTTTTTATAGCGACGCAGATTGTCGGTTGGATTGCCGCCGTTACTGCGATAAAAATGTATCTCAATTCCGAAACCGAAATTCTGGACAAGTCGTGGAAATTGCTGAAAATAAAAACCGTTCCGTTTTATATTCTGAATTTCATTTACTGCATCGGTTACTACTTCGTTTTGATCGGTGCGAGCCGAGGAATGATCTGGTTTGTCATAATTCCCATGCTTATCCCGATCTGGTACACCTGTGCTTTTATCATTCAAAGCGGATTTTTCGGTGTGGCAAGCGTTGTCGTCCTCAGAAAGAGATTCGGAAATAATATCTCGGTAATACATTATCTTTTGCAGTTTATTCCCGTGATTGATGTTATCAGCACAATAGCGGTCAGGCATAAAGTAAAAAAACTTCAGGCGGTTTTCATAGAAGAAAATAATCAATAACAAAAAATCTGTTGCGGTTTTTCTGCAACAGATTCTTTGTTTACAGGCTGTTTATAATTTCATCAACTATCTCGGAAACATCGGTTACAATTCCGTAAATCAGGTCAAGCCTTCTTTCCTCAAGCTCCGCTTCTTTCAGAGATTCAAACGCTTCGTTCATCAGCGAACGGTAAGCCTTCGCCGAAAAATTTATCCTGTTTTTCACAAGCTCTCTGTCCTTTGAATGAAAACGTTCGGCATAAACCTTTCGTTCCTTTTTCGGCGCGATACGGTGATAATATTTTGAGGAAAAAACTCCGAATTTAAGCTCGGGAATTATAATATGCTCGACCGTTTCCGAATCAAGGGAGCAAACACAGCTCACAACATCATATCCCGAGCCGAGGGCATAACGCCTGAGCCTGTCAACGATAAGACTTGATACTGCACCCGTTTTATCGGCAATAACGGCAAGTCTTTCACAGCCGTCAAAGGCTTTCATATTAAGTTCAACCCCGTCGGAGGTGACGCAGGAAACAAAATTTTTCGTTTCCGTTCCAACTCCGCCGCGAAGCGTTCCGCCGCATCTTTTCCACAGGCGAGAGGAATATTCGATCACCTTTCCAACATCCGTGCTTTGCAAATCAATACGGAGCATATCATCCCTTATACTGTTTGCCGCAGACAAAAATCTTTGACAGCGTTCAAGCTTTTTTCTTCGGGATCCGAGGCAAATATGTAATAAATCAAGTGAGATTTTTTCTGAAAAAATTTCATCGAGATTAAAAATTTTTTCTGATTTTTCTATCTCTTTTTTGCTCAGAAAATTTTCGTCCGCAATTAAAAAATTTTTTTCGTCACAGAAAATTCCGAAACATTTTTCCCAAGAAAAAAGCAATTCATTTTCTATATTTTTCCCGTAAAGTTCTTGAGAAACGAGAAGAAAAATTTTTTCTTTCAGCTCGGAGGATCCTCCGGAAATCACAAATATATTTTCGCAGATATCGGAATCAAAAATTCCCGAACGAACTCCGCAGGCCGTTTGCACACCGTAATAGAAACAACTGTTGTCCATCGGATCACCTCGTTATTTTTTATTATATTCTATTCGGTGTAGCCAAGAATGTGCTTGTAAGTTTTTTAAAAAAGTGATAAAATAATTCTGCAAAAGAGGTGGCGCAATGCTCAGTAAGGATATTATTTCATCAATGCTTCCCGACACGCTCGTGGAGGTGTACAAGGTTACGGACTCAACAAACACAAGGGCAATCAAGCTCTCGGAAGAGACAGAGAAAACCGTGCTTTCGGTCTCCGAGGAACAGACTCAGGGACGGGGCAGGCAGGGAAAAAGCTTCTATTCTCCTGCCGGAAGCGGAGTGTATTTTTCACTTGTTATCCGTCCCGACGGTGAGCTGAACGATGTGGTTTATGTCACCTCTGCCGCCGCCTTTGCGGTTGCAAAAACTATTGAGGAAATGACGGAACTTGAGCCGAAAATTAAGTGGGTAAACGATATCTATATCGACGGCAAAAAGGTTTGCGGAATACTTGTGCAGTCCGTCATTCAAGGCGGCAAGGTCAAAGGCGTATGTATCGGCATCGGTGTTAATATCAGCACCGAGGATTTTCCCGAGGAGCTTTGCGGACGGGCAGGCTCACTCGGTAAAGAGATAGACCGCAATATTTTTGTCGCAAAGGTGTGTGAAAAACTCATCCGCTTCGGAGAAAAAATTTCCGACAGAAGCTATCTTGATTATTACAGAAAAAATTCCTGCGTGATCGGCAAGGATATTAAATATTATGAGAACAACACCGAGCATTTTGCAAGGGCAATCGGCATTGACGACAACGCAAACCTTGTTGTCAGCGAAAACGGAGAAATAAAAAATCTCTCCAGCGGAGAGATCACAGTCAGATTTTAAAAAACCGTTCCTTTTCTTTTGGAAAGGGAACGGCTTTTGTTATCATATATTGTTGTATTTTTCTTCCGTCCTGCGGATAAGCTCCAGGGCTTCGCTGTTGTCCGATTTTGCCGATTTACGGGCAGACTTCTGCGAAGTTTTCTTTGCCGCAGTTTTTTTCGGAGCAGTCTTTTTTTCTTTCTTTTCTGCCGTCGACGTCTTGCTCAGAATCTCCTTATAGCTTTTATTGATGCTTCGGTATTCTTTCTTTAAATCGGAAAGCGAAGAAAAAGTTTCGTCCAAAAGCGTCGAAACGCTGTCGAGATGCTCCTGAACGGCGGCGATATTTTCCTTGGCATCTTCAATCTGTTCGGACGTCATATCTTTTACCGAATTGCCGAAGAAACGAGCCGACTCAATATAGTTGTCGGAACATTCCTCCGCCTGACGAAGAAAAAGCTTGGACGGTTGATTTTTTTTGATATCCTCCTCATGCTCGGAAATTTCCCGTGACAGCTCGGATATTTCAATGTCTTTTTCGGCAATCTCCGACCTGAGACGCTCCGCCTCTGCCCTCAGCGAGTCAAGCTTTTCGGAATCTTTTTTCGCTCTGTTAAGCTTGATCTGCAAGGCATTGATATGATTCATAACATCGGCGCAGTCATAGCCGCCGAACATCACTTTTTTCAGGATAACTTCCTGCATAACGGACATTCTCCTTATTTATTCAACATCGGAGGTACAGTGAGGACACTTGACAGCCTCGATGTCGATTTCGGATTTGCAGTAGGGGCAAACCTTGGTTGTGGGAGCAGGCTCTTCCTCCTCGGGCTTCTTGCGAAGACGCTCGGAAACATCGTTGATAACCTTGATGATAGCGAAGATAACAAGAGCCATAATGAAGAAGTTGATGATGGCTGTGATGAACTTGCCGTAGTTTATTGTTGCTTCACCGATCTTGACTGCAAGAGATGAAAAATCTACCTTGCCCAAGATAATACCGAGAAGCGGAGTAACGATATCGTCAACAAGCGAACTGACTATTGCCTGGAACGCACCGCCGATGATAACGCCGACTGCAAGATCAATAACGTTGCCTCGCATAATAAACTTCTTAAATTCCGCAAAAAATCCTTTTTCTTTTGACATAATCAAGCCACCCTATAATTATTTTTAATTATATTAGCATATCTGTTATTTTTTTTCAATAATTTAAATGAATATTACGCAAAATTTTTGGGATTCGGTCGGATTTTGTTCTGAAAAAATCAGTTGTTGAAATTCAGATCGTTGTCTGTATAACGGCAAAGAGGATAGGCAATTTCCTGAGTCGGAATATCATCTGCGCCGTAATCGGATACCAGTCCGATCGGTGAGGAAATTTCAATCGGCTTTGCCGCATCGCTCGGTTCGGCGCACAGCGTCACGGCAAAGGAAGAAATTTTCGCCTTTCCTGCTTCCGACGCTCCGAGCATAAGCGTGAAGTACACTTCCTCGCAGACGGTGTGGTCCTCGGAAAAATTGTCGCTGGTGAAATATGCCTGAAGCACGCTCGTCACGGGAATGATGTGCGTGCCTGCCG
>JAXJRE010000065.1:0-6598 GCA_036310785.1 Acutalibacteraceae bacterium | reverse complement strand
TTACGAAATAATACTTGTTGATGACGCTTCGCCTGACGGCTGTCCTGCGATCTGCGACGAATACGCCGAAAAATATCCTGACAGGATCAGGGTTATTCATCAGCAGAACAAAGGCCTTGCAGGGGCGAGAAATTCCGGCTTCAAGCAGGCGAGCGGAGATTATGTATATTTTGTTGACAGCGACGATTATTTTGCCGAGGACGGCATTGCGGAGATTTATGAAAAGGCAGTCAGGTTCAACGCCGACATCCTGCAAAACTCGTTTTTTTCTTACCGGGAACACGACGCAAGCAAGGAAATTGTTCGTTCGGCTTTTGATGAGGACCGGGTTTATTCAAACGATATGATGAAAAGCAAGGTCTGCATTTCAACGTCCGAGAGATCGGCGATATTTGTCTGGCGCAACCTCTACAAACGCAGTTTTCTCGAAAAGCACGGTATTCTGTTTGACGAAAATCTCAGAATGATTGAGGATTCGCCGTTCAACACCCTCGCTTTTCTCAAGGCGGAACGTTTTGTCACCGCCGACAAGCCGATATACTGTTACAGAATCAGAGACGACAGCCTGCAAAGAAAAAAATATGTCAGGGACTATGACCTTGTAATGAACTATCAATGGAAGCTGAAGCTGAAATATTACAGCGAAAATTCGGACAACTCTCAGCTCTATTATACCGACATTGCCGAATTTACTCTGAAAACCAATCTTCCGATACTTCTTTCGAATGTGTACCGCAACGATGTTGACGGCAAGTATGCTCTGCTTAAAAGGATAGGCAATTCGGATATGATACGAAAGTCCTTTGCCGACTACGATATCGGAAAGTATAAATCAAAGTCGCTCGACTGGTGGGCGACAAGGCTTATACTGAAAAGAATGTATTTGCCGGCGCATTTCTTATGTAAAATATTATATAAATAAAATAGATGTTACCGTATTTCCGAAAAAGGAGATACGGTTTTTCTTTTTGTGAACTGCGATTGTGACAAAAAATTCATTTTATCGGATTTATAATGAATCCGAGGTGGTGAGGATGACCGTCTATGCCGATGTGCTGATAGTGGTAAACCTGTTTGTAAATTATGCCTTGCTTCTTTGCTCGTCGATGATAGTGAAAAACAGAATATCCAACCTGAGACTGCTTCTGGGTGCGTTGATCGGAAGTCTGTACGGACTGGTGATATTTCTGCCCGAAATTCCACGGTATCTTGAATTGCCGATGAGAATTGCCGTGAGCGCACTGATAGCTTTTGCGGCGTTCGGGTATCGCAATCTGCGGAGATTTCTGCGGTGCTTCTTTACTTTTCTTGCCGTGACCTTTGCTTTCGGCGGCATAATGTTTGTGTTGTGGGTAACGGTTGCCCCTGTCGGAATGATATACAGCAACGGAACGGTTTATTTTGACATTGATCTGTCCGTGCTGGCGGTTTCTACGGTTGTCTGCTTCACCGTGGTCAGTCTGATCTCACGGCTGACGGCACGCAGAGCACCGTCAAACTCCGTGTATAATCTCACTGTGGAAAACGGCGGAAAAGCGATTTCGGGAGTTGCCCTCTGCGATACGGGCAATTCGCTTGTCGAGAGCTTCAGCGGTTATCCCGTTGTGATAGGGGAGTATGACACGCTGATAGGCATATTGCCGCAGAGCGTTGTCGATTATTACGAAAACCCAGCCGCACACTCAGGTGCAGAGAATTTTCGGCTGATAGTCTGCAATACGGTTTCCGACGTCGGAGTTCTGCCGTCCTTCCGCCCGAAGAAGGTTGAATTTTCCTCGTTGAACAGGAGAATGGCGACGGATGAGGTCTATATAGCCGTGACGAAAAATCGAATCGGCGCAGGCGAATTTGATTTTATTTTTAATCCAAAAATTTTTGACGGAGAGAACAGCAATGAAAATATCAGAGATAATAAAAAAGCTCCTGCGGTGGCTCAGGCAGGAGAACATAATTCATTACATAAACGGGCCGGAAACTCTGCCGCCTCCGCTTTCAAAGCAGGAGGAGCAGGAGATAATGGACGAGATCGCAAAGGGAAACGACAGCGTTCGGGAAAAGCTGATAGTCCACAATCTGAGACTTGTGGTTTACATAGCGAAAAAGTTTGAAAATTCGGGAGTGGGGATAGAGGATCTTGTTTCGATAGGCACTATCGGACTTATTAAGGCGGTCAACACCTTTTGCCCCGAAAAAAATATCAAGCTTGCAACCTACGCTTCACGCTGTATTGAAAACGAGATACTTATGCATCTTAGAAAAACCGGCTCACAGCGTAACGAAATTTCAATCGACGAGCCGCTCAACGTTGACTGGGACGGGAACGAGCTTCTGCTTTCCGACATACTCGGCAGTGATCCAGACCTTATCAACCGTGATATTGAGCTTGAGGACGAGAAAAATCTCCTGCTCAGGACAATAGACTCAATGGGAGACAGGGAAAGGACGATAATGTCGATGCGCTTCGGTTTGAGGGGACAGCGTGAGCATACGCAAAAGGAGGTTGCGGATATTCTCGGAATATCTCAGAGCTATATTTCAAGGCTTGAAAAGAAAATAATTGCCAAGCTGAAAAAGGAGATAGAGGAGGAAACCTTTGTTTAAAGCTTCATAAATTTGAAACTGCCGTGATAGCACAGGTCGAGAAGCTCGGAGGGCAGATGGCTGTTTTCACGGAAAGCGGAATACATCTCTCTTTCGGAGCATACGGAGCCGATACATCGGGGGATATTTACCGCCGCCTGTACCTTTCTGATGCGTTCAATGAGTCGGTCAACAGAAAATGACATATCCTCATCGGGACGGTAAAGACCTGCCTGACGGGCAAGCTCACCGAAACTGTCACAGCGGCAGTAATCGGCGATCTCCGCAATGCAGATTGCCGCAGAGGTCTGCTTTGAAACGCCGAGCCGAACAAAAAACGAGGTCACACCGTCAAGCACGGAGGAGCCGAGCGACACGGTGTTTCTGTGGGCAAGCACGGCGCAGTACATCGCATACTGCAATTTTTGCAGAGCTTTGAAATTACCTCTATAAGCTCCGACAATGTTGTTGAGAATTTCCGCCGCACTTGAAAGAGCGAGAGAATCAATGACGTTGTTTTCACTGCTTATTACGGAATCCACCGCATAGGCGAAGCACGACATTGCGTCGTATGCGACCGTGCCGGAATCAACATACATTGCAAGCCTCGGCTCGATAATGACCTCTTTCGGCGATTTGCGGTAGGTTTTGTAATCCGCTTCCTCAAAATCGGTCATGGCGCAGGACGAGAAAAACGGAACGGCGGCAAAGCCCACTCCGCTCTGATAGGATATCATCATTGCCGTGTCTATCAGCCTTGCACTTCCGATTGCAACGATTCGGTCAACCTCATTTTCGGATATATATTTTATTGTATCGCTGTAAAGTCCGCAAAAATCATTGCTGATAAGCTTCTCGGTTTTCGGAGTTTTTATATCGAAAAACTCCTGAATTTTTTCAATAAAATCCCGCTCCTTTTCGGAGGTCTTGTCGGAAATTATCAACACGCTTTCAAAATCGCTTTGAGCATAGCTTTGAGTTGAATCATCTCCGAAAAGTATTCTTTCGGGAAGAAAAATCTCAAACATTACGGTACCACTCCTTTTGAGTTATTATTATCTCAAAGGAGTGTTTTATTCTGTAATTTTTGATTAGAAAAACTTTTTTTGCCAACAATCATATTTGAGGTGACTGACAGAATGAAATATAAAACTCAGTTTTCAAGAATAACAGACGCATTTATCGGCGTTACGGCGGTGATATTGGCGGCGGTGCTTGTTGCATCGGGCATGGCGGTCACAAAGATCAACACGGAATATATGGAGACGGGAATAAAAACGGCAAAGATAGTTGCAGAAAGAGAGAACGAGGAAATATTCTTTTCTCTTAACGGAAGAAAGTTTTCTCCTGTGCAGAGTATGGATGAAAAGCTGAAAACGGCGGTGCACCTGTTGCCTGCCCCGTTGAACGCTGTGTTTTATCTGGGCGAGGAAATAGGAGAAATGTTTAAAACAAAATAAAAACATTAAGGAGAACGGGTAATCTGTTCTCCTTGAATTTTAATCTGATTGAAAAAATTTTTTCAACATGATATAATGAAAAAAACTTTACGGCCGAGGGGTGAGCGACGTGAGCGGTCTGAATAAGATTCAAAAGAAGAATATTATAGTCGGCGTTGTTGTCGCTCTGCTCGTGATCTTTGCGGCGGTGTCAAGGAAAATATGCTCTGATCCGGAGATCGACCATGTATTAAGTCTTATAAGAGGTATGATATACATAAGCATCATGGCGGCGTGGGGCGTGTCGGTGCATCTGAGAATAGTGCAGAAGCAGGTCAGACAGTATCTCGGTGCAATTTCTTTTCTTATAATTCTCTGGCTAACGATCAGAACCGTAAAATATGAGTTTGTTGAGAATATTACCGCCATACGTTATCTTTGGTACGGTTATTATTTTTCGATGCTGTTTATTCCTTTGTTTGCTTTGTTCGTATCATTGTCGCTCGGAAAGTCGGAGGACTACCGAATCCCGAAATGGACAAGGGTGTTTTATATTCCTGCGTTTCTGATTTTTTTAATGGTGTTCACCAATGATCTGCATCAGTGTGTTTTTGTCTTTACGGGCGGCGGAGAATGGTCTGATCTCTCATATGAATACTCTTTCGGAATATATATCGCCGTTGCGTGGCAGGTGATTTGCGCCGCTTCGGCAATCGTGATAATGATAATCAAATGCCGTATTCCGCAGAGCAAAAAGTTTTTCGGACTTCCGCTTGTTTTGCTTGCCGCGGCGACAGTCTATACCGCACTGTACGCTATAAAGGTGCCGTGGATAATGTATGTTGCAGGCGACTTTACCGTGTCGCTGTGCCTGTTTACGGTTGGTATTTTTGAGTGCTGTATTCAATGCCGATTGATCCAGTCAAACACGGGCTACGACCGCCTGTTTTCTATCACCACGATAGGCGCTCATATAACGGATGAAAAATTAAATATAAAAAATTCCTCGAAAACCGCAGCAAAGCTGACGGGTGAGGTTATGGCTCAGGCTGTGAACGGAAGCGTTATGATTGACGAAAACACCGTGCTGAAAAGTCACAGGATACATAAGGGCTATGTGTTCTGGCAGGAGGACGTTTCGGAGCTTGCCTATATCACTAAGAAGCTTGAATAGACGCAGGAGGAGCTTCGTGACACGGGCGATGTGCTCAAGGCGGAAAGCGAGCAGAAAGCGCATTGGCTTCAGATCGTTGAGGAAAACCGCCTTTATGATATGATTGAAAGTCAGACCGCTCCGCAGGTTGCCCGACTAAAGGGTATTCTGGAAAAGCTCAAAAAAGCCGACGAGCTTGCCGAAGCTCAAAAGCTTCTGGCGGAGATCGTTGTTATCGGAACTTATATTAAGCGCAGGAGCAATCTTATTTTTGTCGCCGGACAGAAAGACTCCGTAGCCGCAGAGGAGCTCTTGCTATGTATCAATGAAACCGCATCTAATCTAAAGCTCTACGGAATTGAGTGCAAGGTGATTTATCGGATCGGAGGACAGTTCTCTCCGGGTGCGGCGAATTTGATATACGATTTTTTTAAAGCGGTTATCGAAAAAAGCCTGAACAGTCTGAAAGAGATTCTGCTGTATGTCGAGGAGGACGGAACGGCTCTGAACATCAATATCAGCACCGCCTGCGACTGCAACCTGACAGAGCTTGACGGCCGCTTCACATCATTCACGGCGGAGCATGATGAGGACGGGATATGGTGTCTGTCGCTCATGCTTGAAAAGGACGGTGAGACTATATGATCTCTGTCAAGGACGCTTTTGACAATATGCCGATCGCAGTTTGTTTTTTTGACAAGCACGGCACGGTGCGTCTTATTAACCGACGGATGTTAAATGTCAGCACAATGCTTCTGGGCAGCGAAATGCAGACCTTGACCGAGCTGCACAATGCCCTTGAAGCTCCGCCTAAGCAGATTTCCGTGACGGACGGCGCAGTTCCGCTTTATAATTTTCCCGACGGAAAAACGCTTAGATTTGAGGAGAAAATCGTGACCGATTCTGACGGCGCAAGCTTTGTTCAGGTCACGGCGGCGGATGTTACCGAGCTTGCAGAAAGACAGGCTGAGCTGAGAAGAGAGAACGAACAGCTCTCCGAGGCGAACCGCCGAGCACGTCAGCTTTATGAAAATATGGCGGAGATAGTCAGGGAGGAGGAGATCCTCTCGATGAAAATGAGGGTACATGACGACATCGGACACAGTATTTTATCCGCCCGACGAGCCTTGCTTTCAAATGAGGATATCGAAGCGGTGCGAAGCAACGCCGCAGCATGGGAAAAATCAATCGAGCTGCTTCATCACGCCAACAATATGCCCGAACAGCCCGATCCGATGGAGTATGCCGAAAAGCGTGCCGAGGCTCTTGGCGTGAAGCTTATTGTGAACGGAGACCTGCCGAACAATTCCAAGCTGAGATATTTGTTTTCCCTTGCCGTTCGTGAATGTGTTACTAACTGCGTCCGTCACGCAAACGGAAACGAGGTTTATGTCACGGTTTCGGCTGACGGGGACAGTTACACGGC
>JAXJRE010000064.1:0-3668 GCA_036310785.1 Acutalibacteraceae bacterium | reverse complement strand
TAGATGTAAAAACTTTAAAATTTGTAGAAACTAATTTAGCCACCCCTTGTTGCAAGGGGAGGGACCGAAGGTCGTGACTGAGGGATTGTCAAGAAACTTATGTTTTAGTTTATCTTTTATGGTTTATATAAACTATAAATTTCCTCGTCTAAAATCTAATGTCTGCTTTTACACCTCATCCGTCACAACCTGCGGTTGTGCCACCTTCTCCTCAAGGAGAAGGCTTACAAGCTTATCATCACCGCAAGAAGTATTGCTGTTATTTTTTTCACCGCTTAGTTCTCCTCGGCGTCGCTTACTATTTTGTAATAAGCGTTCGATGTGATCTTATAAACTATCATATAGAACACGGCGAAAACGAGGAAGCTGATTACGGTTGTGATGATGAAAAGCGTGACATTTGTAAGATTGAAAAGCAGAAGAAGCTTTCTGATGATCGGAAAAGCAAATCCGAGATGAAGTCCTGCGAAAATCAGGGGGAGGAAGAAAACCGTCAGAAGCTGTGAGTTAATGCTCTTTCTGATCTCCTTTTTCGTCATTCCGACATTTTGCATTATTTCAAATCTCGACTGATCCTCATAGCCCTCCGATATCTGCTTATAGTAGATTATCAGAACTGCGGCAAGCAAGAAGACAATGCTCAGAATAATTCCGAGGCAGAACAGACCGCCGTAGAGGGAAAAGAATTCAGCTCTGTTGCTCGCTCTGCTGCCGACATCGTAGGCGTAGTAGTCAAGCTCCTCGTTATGCTCGGATGCGTATTCGTACAGCTCCTCACTAAGCTCAATCTGAGCTTCCTCGTCAAGATTTGCAGTGTCAAATCGGTATACCCACTTGTAATTGACTATTGTTCCTCCCATAACTTTGTCGGAGGTTTCCTTGTTAATTCCCTGAGTTGCGGTTTCAAGGTCGTTCACGAAGATTGCCATAGTCTGAGCTGCGTTTACCATAGCCTGAGAATCGTTGATGAAATTGTTGAGAGTTTTTACGATTTTAAAGCTCTGTCCGCGGTTGAACGAGATCGAGCTTCTGTCGTAGGTTGAACCGTCACGGTAGAAGTAAATCATCGCTTCCGAATCTTTCAGGGTGTAGTCAGTGCCCATCAATCTGTTATAGTCGCTGATAGGTATGAAGTAGAACTGATAAAGCTGTCCGTAGTCCGAAATGCTCAGCTTGTCAACTCGGTCAACATCAATCTCAACCTTGCCGTCCGTGATAAGTCCGGCAACGCTTGCACAGCGATAATCGACAATGTTCGATTTTTCACAGTTGTATTTTGCTGTGATATCCTGTATGCCGTTTCTGACTTTTTCATTTCTTCCGTCCTCAAAGAAGGAGGTTTCAATCGTGTAGATTTCGATATTCATATCCCTCGGATAAATACTCTTTATTACGTCCTCCAAACCGAAGTAAAGCGTTGTTGTTGAGGATATTATAACCAGCACCATTGTGGCGAGGATACAGATCGAAGCAAGTCCTGCTCCGTTCCTTTTCATTCTGTATGCCATTGACGAAACGAAAACAAAGTGATTAGGCTTGTAATAATAGCTCTTATTCTTCCGGAGCAAGCGGCAGAAAAGCACGGAACCCGATATCATTATCAGATACGTTGCAACGATTACCATTATAACCGCAATGAAGAAAAGGGAGAGAGCCTGAAGCGGTTCTTTGATATAAACGGCGATGAAATATGCGGCGGCGAGAATCAGCACGCCTGCAATTCCGAATACCCAATTTGCCTTCGGCGGCTTTTCACCTACTCTGTCGCTCTTGACAAGTGAGATTGCGTTTGCAAACTTGATCTGACGAAGCGAGTTGAGAAAAAGCAGAAGAAAGATAACCGCAAAAACGGCAACGCACATTAAAACGCCCTTGACGGAAACGGACAGATTATAGCTGACCGCTCCTTTGAGTATGTTTATGAACACAAGCTCGGAGAGCTTTGAGAGAATTATTCCGGCGACAAGTCCCGACGATACGGAGATGAGAGCTATAATAAGTGTTTCCCAGAAAAGAATCTTGCTCAGATTTTTCTTGTCCATACCGAGAATGTTATAAAGTCCGAATTCTTTCTTACGTCTTTTGATGAGAAATGAGTTCGTGTAAAAAAGGAAGATGCAGGAGAATACGGCGATTACCCATGAGCCGAGACCGAGCATTTCACGGATCGTTGAATATCCGTCCGTTGTTTCAAGGCTTTTGGTGAACTGTAAATACAGAATGATATAGTACATCATTACCATTCCGATACAGGTCAGGATATACGGAAGATACATCTTCCTGTTCTTGCGTATGCCGTCAAATGCGAGCTTGGGGTAAAAACCGGTCTTCATTTCTGTTCACCGCCCGTCGCAAGTAATGTCAGAGTGTCGGATATCTTCTGATAAAGCTGTTCGTCCGTGTCGGCACCTCTGTAAATCTGGTGGAAAACCTCACCGTCCTTGATGAAAAGGATGCGGTTTGCGGAGCTTGCCGTTCATCTCCTTATAGCTCTTGCCTGCAAGGACAAGAGGAAGATAGATGTTATCTTCAATGGTGAATGTATCAAGAAGGTTGAAATCCTGAAAAACGAAGCCGAGATTGTCACGGCGGAAGGATGCAACGGCGGATTCCTTGATTCTTGAAAGATCGTTGCCGTCAAGAATGACGCTTCCGTTGGTCGGCTTGTCGAGAGCGGCGAGAATGTTAAGCAGGGTGGTTTTGCCCGATCCCGATTCGCCCATTACCGCTACATATTCGCCCTGTTCAACGCTGAAATTAACGTTTCTGAGAGCTTCAACCTTGTTTCCGCCAAAACGGGTGGAATAAATCTTTTTGAGTCCTTGGACTTCCAAAATACTCATATTTTTTGACCTCCAATCAAATTTTCTGCCGTAAGTATAACAGAAAAAAGGAGTGCCTCTCCATAGATTTACCTTACAAAATGCCGCTGAAATCTTACAGTTTTGTAAGATTTGAGACTAATAAAGGTAAACGCTGTACCGAGCTTGATATTTAACATCGGTACAGCGTTTTGATTATTTAATTTTCGCTGACTGCGGAACTATGTCGGGATAGAGAAGATCGTGGATATATTTTGTTTCTTCCTCCCAGTTGAGGATAAGAACCTCTTTGCCGTCACGGGTTGAAAGCGGATAAGGAACGTGAGGGATTATATCCTCATGCACTCCCATTGTCAGATACTTGGGAGCCTTTGCAATCTGAGCAAGAAGCTCTGTTTTTGAAAAATTGGTTGTAACAAGGGGAAGAATTTCGTCCATGAGATTGACGAGTGTTACCGCCGATGAACGCTTGAGCTTGCTTGCAATCGCATTGAGAACGGCTCTCTGTCTGCCTGTACGCATACGGTCGGAGTCGATCGAACGAAGTCTTGAATATGCGACAGCCTCCGCTCCGTTAAGCTCGTAAGCGCCTGCCGAGCTTCTTCCGAGGACTGCCTGAGCCTCAGCCGCCGTCAGCTCAACCGTAACACCGCCGAGAATGTTGATGATCTGTTCAAATCCCGAAATATCGACCGTCACATACTTGTCAACTCTGATCTTATAGTTCTGCTGAACGGTATCGACAAGCATCGTTGCGCCGCCGTAAGCGTGGGCGGTGTTAAGTCGCTTGTTGCCGTGGCCGGGAATTGCAACGTAAGCCGCACGGGAGAGCGAAACCATATTGAT
>JAXJRE010000063.1:0-1077 GCA_036310785.1 Acutalibacteraceae bacterium | reverse complement strand
TCTTGTAAATTTCGGTTTCGGCGGCATTTTTATCAGCTCCGTTATTTTAAAATATTTGTTTTAAAACACTTGTTTTAGAACATCCGTTTTAATTATACTCATATTTTTAAAAATGTCAAGAAAAAAATTATTTTTTGACAAACCTTTTTGTTTTTAACCGTTTGAAGTCAAAAAAGCAGCAAACGCTTCCGTTCACTGCCTTTTTTGTTATTTATTCTGATTTACTAAATCAATAAAGTATTCGTGGACTCTTGTATCCTCCGTCATTTCGGGGTGAAACGCCAGACCGATCTGATTTTTATACCTCACTCCGACGATATTTCCGTCAACGACCGTCAGTATCTGAGCATCTCCGTTTATGTCCGTAATATACGGCGCACGGATAAAGACGAGCGGATATGTTCCGATATCCTTGATATCCGCATCGGTCGTGAAGCTCGCAAGCTGTCTGCCGTAGGCATTTCTCCTGACGGTTACGGGCAGGGTTGCAAGGTGGGTCGTGCTGTCGTTGTCGATCTTCTGAGCAAGCAGTATGAGTCCTGCGCAGGTTGCAAGAACGGGAAGTCCGTACGAGATCATCTTCCTTATCGGATCAAACATATCAAGCTTTCGAAGAAGCTTGCCCTGAACGGTGCTTTCACCTCCGGGAAGAATAATTCCGTCAATGCCCGAAAGATCCTCCTTCTGCCTTAGCTCAACGCAGTCAACTCCGAGCTTTTCGAGCATATGCTCATGCTCAATAAACGCTCCCTGCACGGCAAGTACGCCGATCCTCATATTACTTACCTCTTTCTTCCATGATAAGCTCAATTTCGTTTTCATTGATGCCTACCATTGCTTCGCCGAGATCCTCTGAAAGCTCTGCAATAAGCTTTGCATCGGTAAAGTTGGTGACCGCCTGAACGATTGCGGAAGCTCTCTTTGCAGGATTGCCCGACTTGAAGATACCCGAGCCGACGAAAACGCCCTCTGCGCCGATCTGCATCATATGAGCGGCGTCCGCAGGAGTTGAAACTCCGCCTGCCACAAAGTTTACAACGGGAAGCTTGCCGTTTTCATTGACGTACTTAACCAGCT
>JAXJRE010000062.1:0-3004 GCA_036310785.1 Acutalibacteraceae bacterium | reverse complement strand
GTCTATTTTCTGCCTTCCCCTTGAGGGGAAGGTGGCACGGAGGAACGACGTGACGGATGAGGTGCAAAAGCTAAAACAAAGAAGAAATAAAATATCTTCAGACTTGCTCCACCTCATCACCGCCTGACGGCGGAGCTTCCCCTCAAGGGGAAGCCTTGAATAAATTTGTATAATATTTATAGTTTTTTCGTCTGATATTCAATACCTAAAGCTTTTTACTTTTTATGTAGCGGAAAAATCTATTATCTCTAAAAAACCAACGACTGCAAGCAATCCGAATCAGATAAGTTGCAGTCGTCTTTCAGTTATTTAATTTACATCTTGATTATCCCTAAGAAAATCTTTGCGGAAAGTGAAACGAGCTTTGACAGGAAAGCGAATATGTATTCGACCACGGTGGGCTTCAGAAGCTCAGAGGTGACAGGGGAGAGTGTGTTCTCCGAGCTGTCATATTTCATAAACTGCGGATATTTCTCGCTGTCACGGACGGTGAGCTGTTTTTCGGAAGCGGAGAGGCAGATTATGAAATCGGCAGACTCTCCGACAGGATAGTCAACGTGAGCCATATCCCTGATGAACCAGGTCTGTTCGGGGAACATACAGGTCGAAGCGTCTATCTGTCCGTCAGCACTCAGGTGATCGTGACCGCAGTTCTTTGCCTGAATGTAACCGTCGGGGAGAGTTTCTCCGAGCTTTGAGCAGACAGCACCGCCCGAAGCGTAGTTGACATCAATCAGAAAATCGTTGTTACTGTTTGTCGAGGTTTCCGAAACAGGAAGTCCTTGCATATTGTACTGAGCGGTTATGTAAATGTTCGTGTCGCTTTGAGCGGCTTTGAGAATGTCGTAAGCCTTACTCTGAACATTGTAGTGATACTCGTCGATCGTGTTTATCAATGCAGGATCGGCGTTGCCGAGCATAAAGTCCTTGGCTTCTTCGTACTTTTCGTCCTCAACCAATGCCCACAGACCGGGCATATAGCCGAATACGGGAATTATCAGCTCGCTGTAAAGCCTGTCGCTGAGATTTTCGATCAGCGTGTTGATGTAACCGTCAACCGCACCGTCGATACCGTAAGCGTCAAGTCCGTCATTCAGGAACATTATCAGCTCGTCAAGGAAATCGTTTCTGGTGAGTTGAGCCATTCTGCGGATAAGACCGTAGGTGCCAATTTCCAGATCGCCGCTGAACATCGAGCCCATACAGGAAGTACCCTGAAAAGCGGTCGAGCAGAGGGAAACGCTGTCAACATCCGAGCTGCCGTATTTGTAAAGATAGGAGCAGGTGACCGTTCCGCCCATACTGAAAGCCGCGAGGGCAACTCTGTCGCACTTCGTCTGAGTCTTGACATTCTTGATGAATAAATTCAGGTCATCGGCGTGCTTTAAGGGATCAAGCCGCCAGTCGTAGTTGAAAAAGTAGGTGTTGTCCGATCCGAAAGCGTCCATGCCTGCCTTGACGATTCCTGCCTCGTCCTTTGTTTCCTCAGCAAAGCTTTCTGGATAATTGCCTGCACTCAGAGGGAAAACATCGGTTGTTACGGCATATTTTGAACTGCCGTCAGGCTTGCAGGCGATTGTGTCAAATGCTTCGGAAACGGCAGGAAAAAGTGCGTCGCCGAGTTTGTCATAATCCTTGTCGGTAAAGAAGCCGGCAAGAGGGAGCAGAAGCTTTGAAACAAGCTTCATAATTGTTTGTGTTGATGTGGGAAAGACCTTCTCACCGTCGAGGTAAAGAGGAAAGGTGTTCATACCGCTGACAACGACAAACGCCGTTTTCGGCTCGGAGGCAAGGGAGGGGAGGACGGAGCAGAACGCAACCGTCAGGCAGAGCAAAATGCTGATGAGAGCTTTAACTGTCTTTTTCATTCGTTATCCTCCTCATTTCTGATAAGTGTTGAGGAAAGCTTTTGTCCTCTCGTTCTTCGGGTTTACGAGAACCTCGTTGGGACTTCCCATTTCCGCAATAACGCCGTTGTCCATAAATATGACTTCATCGGAAACGTCCTTAGCGAAGTTCATTTCGTGGGTGACGATAACCATTGTCATCTTGTCCTCGGCAAGCTGACGGATCGTCTTGAGTATCTCTCCCGTAAGCTCGGGATCGAGAGCAGAGGTAGGCTCGTCAAAGAATAGGATTTTCGGGTTGAGTGCAAGAGCACGGGCGATCGAAACCCTCTGCTGCTGACCGCCCGAAAGCTGACAGGGATAGAAGTCCAGCTTGTCGGAAAGCCCGACTTTTCCCAGGAAATATTTTGCCGTCTGGTCTATTTCTTCATGAAGCTCTTTCTTTTTTTGCTTGTAGTCGGGACGTCTTTTTGCCGCAAGCTTCATTGCAAGCGTGACGTTTCCGAGGGCTGTGTACTGCGGGAAAAGGTTGAATTGCTGGAACACAAGGCCGATGTTCTGACGGTTTTTACCGAGAGCCTTGATCTCTTTTTTGTCGGTTATATCGCTGTCAAAAACGGTCTGAGAGTTGACGGTGATTTTGCCCGACGTTGCTGTTTCAAGTCCGTTGATACAGCGCAGAAGCGTTGTTTTTCCGCTTCCCGATGAGCCGATGACGGAGAGAACCTTTCCCTCCTCAAGCTCAAATGTAATGCCCTTGAGGACTTCGGTTGCACCGAAGCTTTTGGTCAAATCTTTTACTTCGAGTATCGCCATGTTTTTCACCTCACACCTTATAGAAATTGAGACGCTTTTCTATCCTGTTGAAGAGAAGTGTCAGCAGTCCGCTTGCCGCAAGGTAAAATACACCGGAATAAAGAAGCGGCCAAAGAATTCCGCTGCCTCTGATATAGCTTTCGGCAATAAATATGATCTCATAATACGTAATTATTCTTGCAAGAGACGTATCCTTAACAAGAGTTATTACTTCGTTGCTTATTGGAGGAACTACATTTCTGATAACCTGCAATAGAATTACATGGAAGAAAGTTTCAACCTTTGTCATTCCGAGAACCTTACATGCCTCATATTGTCCCACCGGAATTGACTCTATTCCG
>JAXJRE010000061.1:0-11813 GCA_036310785.1 Acutalibacteraceae bacterium | reverse complement strand
TTGATAAGATCGGTTATTATCTCGCTTTTGAAAATCTTGTCATACTCACATTTCAGACAGTTGAGTATCTTGCCTCTGACGGGCATAAGAGCCTGAAACTCCGAGTTTCTCGCCTGCTTACAGGCACCGAGAGCCGAGTCGCCCTCCACGATGAAAAGCTCACGCTCGCTTGCGTCCTTCGTTCTGCAATCAACGAACTTCTGCACCCTGTTGGCAAGGTCGTTCGAGGTTGCAAGCGTCTTTTTTAGGCTCTGTCTGGTGGTCTCCGCCTTAACACGGCTTCGCATATTGACAAGCACCTGATTGGCAATCTTCTCCGCCTCAGCCTTGTTTTCGATGAAATAAATCTCAAGCTGATGCTTGAAGAAATCCGTCATCGCTTCCTGAATAAACTTGTTTGTGATCGCCTTTTTCGTCTGATTTTCGTATGATGTCTGAGTTGAGAACGACGAAACAACAAGTATCATACAGTCCTCGATGTCCTCGAACTTGATCTTAGGATCGCTTTTGACATATTTTCCGTTCGCCTTTAAGTAGGCGTCGATCTGATAGGTAAAGGCGTTCCTGACCGCCTTTTCGGGCGCACCGCCGTACTCAAGCCAGCTTGAATTGTGGTAGTATTCCTTGAGTTGGTTTTTATTTGAAAAGCACAGAGCGGAATTGATAAGCACCTTGTAGTCGCTGAGATCCTCACGGTCTCTGCCGACTCTCTCCGCTTTCCATGTCTGCACCTCGGTCATTGCGCTTTCGCCTGCGATCTCCTTAACATAATCGGAAATTCCGTCCGAATAGCAGTATTCAAAGGTTTCAAACTGAGTTTTATTGAGCTGGTTTTTAAGTATAAACTTAACCCCTGCGTTGACGATCGCCTGACGCTTGATAGTGTTCTGATAATATTCAAGCGGAATATCAATATCGGTGAACACCTTGAGGTCGGGACGCCATTTGATGCGTGAGCCTGTGTCCCTCTTGGTGTATTTTTCCTTTTCCATCTCGCCGACGGGGTTGCCCTTTTTGAAATTGAGCTTGTAGCACCAGCCGTCACGGTGGATCTCAGCCTCCATGTATTCGGACGCAAACTGAGTGGCGCAAAGTCCGAGTCCGTTCAGTCCGAGGGAATACTCATAGCTGCCGCCGTTGTTGGTGTTGTACTTACCGCCTGCATAGAGGGTGCAGAAAACAAGCTTCCAGTTGAAGCTCTTTTCTTTCTCGTTGTAATCGACGGGAATACCTCTGCCGAAGTCCTGAACCTCAACGGATTTGTCGAGGAAACGGGTGATAACTATTTTGTCGCCGAAGCCCTCACGAGCCTCGTCAATCGAGTTTGATAAAATCTCAAAAACGGAATGTTGGCAACCCTCCAGTCCGTCCGAACCGAAGATAACGGCAGGACGTTTACGGACCTGATCCGGCCCCTTGAGCGCCACAATGTCGTTATTGCCGTAGCTTGTCTTTTTTGCCATGTTTACACTCCTATAATAAAATTTGATAAAACGCTAAATTATATTTTACACTATATATTGTGGTTTAGTCAAGTCTTTTTGCATATCGGGAACCGAACCGCAAAAAGGGATCGCCGCAATCAGCTTTATTTTGCTCAGGGCGGCAACCCCTCTTTAATAAATTATGTCAGCTCAACCGTTTTGCCCATATCGAAGGAATAAATAACTGTGCCGTTAATTTTCTTGCCCGTACACTCATGCAGGGCGAATTCATACATTTTAAGCTGATTTTTGTAACGAGCGACAAGGGCGGCATCATCAACACGCCTGTCGGTCTTGTAATCGACTATCACAAGTCCGCCGTTTTCCTCAAAGGCGCAGTCAACATAACCCTGAACGACAATCGTTTCTTCCGCCGCATCGCCGCTGAGCTCGGGATAAATATCCCCTGCCCTGACGCCTACGGTGACCTTCTTTTCCCTCAGAAGCAAGGGTGAATTTTTTATTCTTAACGCTATATCGCTTTCAAAGAACTTTTTCAGCTTATCCCGTTCGAGAGTCTTAGCCTCATCGGAGGTCAGGTGATGCTCGGCAACCATTCTGTCTATCTGAGCGTCAACATCAAAGCTCTCCGCCGTGTAGTCAAAGAACTCCATAAACTTGTGGGTTGCCGTTCCTCGGTTTGCTGAATTCATACCGCTTTTGCTCAAAAACTGAGGCTTTTCCGATGCGAAATATTCCGTTGAAAAAGCCGTTGCTTCAAGGTCGGAGGGCGCAATCTTCGCCATCACTCCCGCAAGCTCGGAATACGGATATTCATACTCCGTTCTGCGTTTTATCTCAGCAAGAAGCTCCCCGTCGGCAGTCTCCGATTCGGCTTCTTCTTCAATAAATATCGGATTATGCACCATATAGACAGTTTCAAAATTCATTCTCTTTGCCGCAGGCAGGGTTATCGGAGTTTCACCGCCCCAGAGAGCCGCCGCATCTGGGTGCCTGAGAAAACCGAGCACAAGCCAATCAGCCATTGAGCTTTTTGACAGTAGAGAGAACGGAAGAATTTTTTTATCCTCGTTCAGCTCGCCCCTGAGAGCGGCAAGCTTCTTTTCGGGATTATCGTATCTCGTGACGCAGATAAGTCTTTCCTTTGCCCTCGTCATGGCAACATAGAGCACTCTCATCTCCTCGGAGCGGCCGGAAATCTTTTCGGCAATGCCGATAGCCTTCTTGCCGATGGTCGGATACTTGCGCTTGCGCTTTGAATCACGCCGATCGAAGCATATGCCGAGCTCAGGGTGGTATGCGGCAACACTCTTGGCAAAATCGTCATTAAATCTTGAATTGAGGTCGGCAAGTATGCACACGGGAAATTCAAGTCCCTTGCTCTTATGGATCGTCATTATGCGAACAACGTCGGCGGCTTCGGAAACATCGGCGGCCGCTTCAAGATCGCTGTTGCGCCTCTGAATACGGTCAATAAACCTGATAAAGCCCGAAAGTCCTCGCTTGCCCGATTCTTCATATTTTGCGGCATATTCTATCAGCATATTGAGATTTGCACTGCGCTGAGAGCCGTTTTTCATTGCCGAAGCGATCGCCTTACAGCCTGTTTTTTCGTACATTTCTTCAATAAACCTGTCGCACGGCAAAGTTGCGCTGAGCATACGAAGCTCGTCGAGCTTTTCAAGAAAGCTTCGACACTTTCCGTTTCCACCGTCAGCCGCCTTGACAATGCAATGATAGATCGGCTTTTTTCTCTCGTCTATCCTCATCTGAGCAAGCTCATCGGCGGTGAAGCCGAACACGGGCGAAAGCAGAACTGCCAGAAGCGGCACGTCCTGAACGGGATTGTCCGTCACCCTCATAAGGCTGAGCATCATGCTTATTTCGGCAGAAGCGAAGAAGCCTGCCCTGTTCTCGACATAGGCCGGTATCAGGTTCTCCGCAAGCACCTTGGCATAAAGCTCCGCCTTTCCGTTGTTTGCCGAACGCATCAGTATGCAGAAATCACGGTAAGACGCTTTTCGGCTGCCGTTCTTGTCCCTGACCGTCAT
This sequence comes from Acutalibacteraceae bacterium, assembly GCA_036310785.1. GTDB lineage: Bacteria > Bacillota > Clostridia > Oscillospirales > Acutalibacteraceae > CAG-488. Next base: position 8,317 of record JAXJRE010000061.1, on the reverse strand, counting down.
TCCGTCTAAAATTATTTCGTTTATCTTGTCGGCTATGAACTGAGCTTCGCTTTCACGGCTGACTCTTTCTTCCCAATCCGAGATCACAAACATCTCCGCTTCGGGGAAATCGCACTCCTCATAATCCGCCGCCGCAACAAGATATTCTTTTTCGTCGTAGTCGACCGAGCCTGTCTTTTCGGACATAATCTGAGAGAAAAGGAAATTGACGTTTTCCGTAACTCCCGAACGGCTTCGGAAATTGCGGTCGAGGGTTATCTTTGCAGGATAGTTTCCGTCCTCATAGTCGTCAAGTCCCTTGCGCCTTGAAAGGAAAATTTCGGGCATCGCCTGGCGGAAACGGTATATGCTCTGCTTGACATCGCCGACGGTAAAGAGATTTGTTTCATCTCTCGACACCGCCCAAAACAGCGTGTTTTGCAGGTCGTTGACATCCTGATATTCGTCAACGAGAATTTCTTCGAACCTTTCCGAAAAGCTCTCGGCAAGCGGAGTTTTATGAGCTGTTCCATCCTCGTCAAAATTAACAAGCAAATTCAACGCAAAGTGGCAGATATCCGAAAAATCATATCCGTTGACCTTTTTCTTCTGCTCACTCAGCTCCTCGCCGTAACGCTTCACCGCCTCGATCAGTTTTTCGGCAATCGGACGCAGATACTGAGTATCCTCCCTGTTTTCGCTCTCAGAGGCGCAGAAAAGCTCCGCCGTTTTCTGAATCCTTTCGGTAACGGTTTTCTTATAATCCTTGACAAGCTCGGACTGCGTTGACGAATACTTGTTCGGCAGTCTGCCGAAGCCTCCGAATGAAGCATTATTCAATGCGTTGCGTATTTCGTCCCAAGAGCCGTTTCCGAGAATATCGGCAAGCTTTTGAATTTCGGCAAGCATATTTCTTACGCCTGCCCCGTATTTTTCTTCCACAACCAAATCATCTGCGCAGGCTTTCATCATCTTTTGACAGAGCAGACGGCAGTATTCGACCGAGTCGGCGGCAAAAGAAATTATCGTTCTGCCCCACGGCTGTTCCGCAAGAGACGCATCGGAACGGTAAGGCTCAACAAGTCCGTCAAGGTATTTTACAGGCTGTGCAAATGCCATTGAGCCGTCATAAAGACGGCATATCAGGTCGCTCAGAGCACTGTCGTCCGCTCCGTTTGCGGTTAGGTTTACAAGCTCAATAAATTCATCGGAATTTTCATTGTAAAGCTCGTCCAAGACCTTTGAGACAGCGTCGTCACGCATTAACACAAGCTGTGAATTGTCAAGTATTCTGTAGTCGGGCGCAATGTCCGATTCATGAAAATTTTCACGGACAATGTCGTTGCAGAAGCTGTCGATCGTGCTGATATTCGCAAAGGGAAGCATAACCGCCTGTTTTTTGAGATGAACGTTATCGGGAGCTTTTTCAATCTCGGCGGTCAGCGCCTGATATATTCTCTCCTTCATCTGAGCGGTTGCGGCACGGGTAAAGGTAACGATCAGCAGCCTGTCTGCGGAGCAGGGTTTATTCTCGTCCTTCAGCCTTTCAATAACACGCTGAACAAGCACGGCGGTTTTGCCCGAGCCTGCCGCGGCGGAAACAAGTATTGAGCCGTCACGGGAATCAATCGCTTTTTTCTGCTCCCTTGTCCATTCAGGCATTCTCTTCACCTCCCAGCATCATCAGACTTTCCGAATGTTTTATATTCTCAATGTTCTTTATCGGTGTGTCCTCGTCGGCAAGACAGACTTCCTTATAGTCGCAGTATTTGCAAACGTCGTGATAGGGACTCTGAGTGCTCTCGGAGTGTGCAGGCATTATCGGAATAATGCCGTTGTGCAGATCTACCGCCATCTGAGCCAGGATTTTTTCACAGCGTTTCATCAGAAGATCCATCTGCTTGAGCGAAATCAGAGTACCCGAACAGCCTCCGTCCTTTTTGATTGAGGCTGGAACAAACAAGCCCTTTCCGCTGTTATCCATCATATAGATCACACGGCTGTCGTCAAGCACCATACCGTTCATTTTTGCGTTTTTCAGTTTCTTTTTTTCTATCTCCGCCTCGTCCTCGTCACGCTCCGTTCCGACAAAAGGAGCATTGACCGGCATATAAAGAATACCGGCAGGCGTGATGTTTTCATAATCTCTGAAGCCGTTTTTCCATATTGCGAAAAGATAAATGAGCATCTGCATATTCAGTCCGCTGAACACCTCGCTGAGGTCAAATTTCTTTCCGCTCGATTTGTAGTCAATAACTCTGACATAGGCTATGCCGTTCTGCTGTGCAACATCTACACGGTCAACCGAGCCTTTCAGCTTCAGCATACCGCCGTCCGGCAGAGGAATATCATAGGTTCCTACCTCGCCGTCGGTGTCAATGCTCAGCTCAAACGCCGCAGGAACAAAGTCGCTGTTTGTAAACTCGGCAACGAGCCTGTCAACAACCTCGCAGACGATCAGTCCGAGCTGACGGAAAAGGTAGTCAAACCTCTCGCCCATCTCCTCGCCTGCGGTCAGATTTTCGCTGAAATATTCGTCAAGGATATCCAGAACGCACTTGTCACGGTCAGGCTTGTTCATTGCGACAAGTCCGTCGCTTCCGTACGCCGAAATAAGCTTTTCAAGGATATAATGGATCGCCGTGCCTTTTTGCATCGGGTCAAGCTCGGCGGTTTTCCTCGGCTTTGCATTCAGACCGTATTTGCAGAAATATTCAAACGGACACTTGTGGTAAACCTCAGTCCTCGAAGCCGACATATACATATTCAGTCCGAAAAGCTTTGTTGCGGTCTCCCTGTCCTTTATTTTCATTTCTTCCTTATTTATTCCACGTCTGAGAGCGGCAAGCCGTCCCGAATATTCGGGCTGAGCTTCAAAATAGCTTTCAAGCGTCGAAAAAAGCTTTCCGCCCTGCCGTGTGAGCCTCGCCATAACGTCAAAAGCCGACTCTCTGCCCTCAATGCGGTAAAGGTCGTCAAGACAAACCGTGTCAACAACGCTGAGCTTAGGAAAAATCTTTTTAAGCTGTGACACGATCTCCGACGGAGAAGCCTGTCCGCCGTTTATATCCTTACGGGAATAGGTCACATAGAGCCTGTCCGAGGTACTGCAAAGAGTGTTGTAGGCGATAAACCGTTCCTCCATCATCTTTTCCTCGTTGCTGTCGTCGGTTTTCAGCTCCAGCTCGGCAAGCTCACGGCGGTCGTTCTCGGAAAAAATGCCGTCCGAATTGGGTATCATCGGGAAAACTCCGTCATTCATTCCGACCGCAAAGACCACCTTAGGCGCAGTTGTTTTCACCCTGTCTGCGCTTCCTATCGTAATCTCGTCAAGTCCCTGCGGTAAAGTGCCGACCGAATAGGTCGAAACAAGCAGGTCAAAAAGCTCTCTGAATCTTGACGGAGTGAGGCGCACTCCCTCAAGCGACACGGCTACTCTGTCGAGCATCTCCATCAGAAGCGACCATATTCTGTCCTGTTCCGCCGCTCTTTCGGGCTGTGAACGCTCATTCAGCTTGATCGCAAGCTTTTTGAGATTGTCGCCAACATTCATATCGACGAGCAGGAAATATATCGCTCTCGCCGCTTCAAGAGAGGTAAACTCCTTCATTTTTACTCTGAATTTTTGCAGCGGCGAAACAAGACGAAGCCTGATATCGTTTATTTCTTTCAGCTCACGCACGTTTTCCTCAAGCATTTTTTCGCCGAGTCCGTTCGGGTGAGCCGTCCATTCATCGAGCCACTTTTTTCCGTTGATCTGCCACAAGAGGGCGTAGTTTTCAAGCCTTGAAATTTCTTCAATTCCGAGGTCGGTCAGCTCGGTTTTCGCAAGGCGCATCAGAGCGTCCGTAGAGAATCCCGAAGTGCCGATTTCTATTGCGCTCCTGACAAATTCAATCAGCGGCTCAGAAGATATCGGCTGTCTTTTATCCTCAAAAACGGGCACTCCGTTCTTGATAAGAGCGGAACGGATCTTTCTCGAATAGTTGTTCTCGCTTCTTGAAATAACTGCTATGTCACGGCAGCGTATGTCCTCGGTGCGTATCAGTCTTTTTACCGTGCAGGCAACAAATTCACATTCGCTTTCAAAATCCTCCGCAGAGCAGAGAACGACCTTTTCCGTCTCGCTTTCATAGGGAGTTATTTCTCCGACATAGAGGTTTTCCTCCAATGAGGCAAGCTCGCCGTTCAATCCGTCCTCACGGATAAGCTTTTCGGGCTTGGCAATATCAACTCCGCATTTCTGCGCCCGGCGGATAAGCTGACGCTTCGTCCTGTGGGTATGGGCGAAAACTCCGAAAGGATCGTCCTCCCCGTCCACGCAAAGGCTTATCCAGGTTTCCTCCGCCTGACTCATTATCCTTTCAAGAACGGCATACTCCTGAGCCGTAAAGCCTCTGAATCCGTCAACAAAGACCTCGGCACCGCAAAAATCCCTGTGCTCATCCAAAACCTCGCAAAGAATATCGAGAGCACATTCGTCATCAAAATAATTCTGCTCAACAAGTGCGGAATAAGTCCTGTCAACGAGCATAACCTCCCTGAGCTTATCCCTGAGCAAAGACGGCTCCATTCTTCCGATCGTTTGCTCAATGATATCGGGAGTGACAGAGCATTGGCGGAAATCCTTGATTGTTTTCAACATCTGCACAATAACGGCAGGACTGTACCTGTGGCGTGAATAAATCTGCAAATCATCGCCTATTTCGTCAAGCGCAACGCTCATCAGCAGTGCTCTTGTGCTGTCATCAATGACAGTTTTTGAATTAAGACCGTATTTTTTCAAAAGACTGCTCGCAAGAAAAGAAAAGCTGACGACGTTGACCTTGTCCGCTCCCCTTGCTCCGAGCAATTCAAGCATCTTCTTTTCCGTGTGAAAGGAATACTGCTCCGGGACAATGAGAGTAACCTCCCTGCCCTGCTCTATCCTATTTCTTATTTCGCCGTAAATTCGGGCAGTCTTTCCGCTCCCGATCCGTCCTGTTACAAGTCTGAGCATATTTTCCCTCCGCACTTATAATATAAATCAATTATATAATACTCCGGCATCAAAAGCAATAAATAAAATTTTTCGGCAGTACCCATTTTGGTACTGCCGATTGATTATACTGTAAAATTTATTATTCCTGTTTTGGTCGTGAAAACATTTAATTCATCGAAGGGCTTTTCGCTCTGACGTTCGATTGTTTTCACGGTTTCGATATCGCTGTTGTCGGCATAGGCTCCGAGGATTTTAATTTCCGCAATATCCGAAAACGAGCTTGTCGCCTTTTCGTTGGTTGCGACAGCCACGACCTTGTAAAAATACTCGCCCTGAAGATTTGCAGAAAAATCGGTAAACTCCGTTCCTCTTACATCGCTGATCGCAACATAAACTCCGTCCCTTGCACGGGAGCGGTAAACGACATATTTCTCAGCTCCGCTGACCTTGTCCCAGCTCAGCTTACCGAAACCGTTTTCGTCATTCTGAGCTTTCTTTATCGTAGGAACAGGCAGTTTCGCCGTAATATACATAACATCTGTTATATCGCTGTCATATTTCTCGTCTTTAGCAAGGGTTTTAAGCTTGTAATAATACCTCTGTCCCTCTTTGACATCCTTATCCACAAAGCTTGTTGCGTTACCGTCAAGCTTTTTAAGCTCCTTATACTTGCCGTCCGAGGCTTCACAACGGTAGATTATATATCCCTTGGCCTTTTCAACCTTGTCCCAGCTTAATCCGATCTCATTTTTTGAAATATTCGTAAGCTTTATGTTCTGCGGCTTTCCGATAAGCACATTGACGTCAACGCTTGCGAAAGCCGAGCCGAAATTCGTCGTTGCGGTAAGAGTAACCTTGCCGTAACCCACACCCGTGATTATTCCGTCACTGCTTATAACGGCGATATCGGGATTTGCGGAAGTCCATGTAACCCCCTTGTCGGTCGAGCCGACGGGTAACTGCGCCCACATTATTTCAGCCGTCTGTCCAACTCCGACATTGACCGAGGTTGCGCTGAGAACAAGCTGCTGAGGCTGATCGTTCACGGTCACAACGGCATACATCGGTCCCGTGAACAGGTTGCCGTTTATGGTAACGTATGCACGGTAGTAATAGGTTGTATTCGGAGTGAGCTTACCGTATTTCTTTGCAACATTCATACTCAGGTCGAAATTTGACTTTGAAGCTCCCGACATTACGGAAAATTTCTCAAGCTTATTCTTGTCCGCACCGAAATAAAAGCCTGCCGCCGAGATATACTGACCTGTCAAGTTTTTAACCGAGCCGTTAAGAGTAGCGTCGGTACAGGTTATGTTCGTTGCCGAGGTCGTAACGACCGAGAGATTGCCCGATGAATAAACGGTGGAATCGGAGCGTGACGCACCTGCCGAAGAAACGGAGGCGGCAAAGGAGTACGATCCGACATATGTAGAAGCGTCGTTGTAGTTGGGCACGCCGTAGCCGAGAACATATGATGCGTTCAGACCTCTTGTCCTGCCGTTGCACATATATCCCTCGTCGCCGCCGGTGTTGCCCTCTATCGTATAAAGGTTATTACCCGAAACGCCCGTCACGATACCGATATGCTGTGCGCTCGTACCGCCGCTCCAGTTGAAGAACACCATATCGCCCGGCTTGGGAATATATCCTGAGGAGCGTGAATAATAAATCGACCTGCTCTGATACCAGTCCGTCAGCGTTCCGCAGTTGCCGAGTCTCGGCACGATTGACGAGGGAATCGCCGCCTGAGAGGCGCACCATGATATGAAGTAGGCACACCATGCTCCCCTCGGCTCACCGAAAGAATCGCCGTATTTGGTATAGCCGCCGTCGCTTGACGAAGGGATCGGATTTCCTGAGCTGTCAAGCTCTGTATATCCGAGCTGAGTTTTTGCAACACCGATGAGATCGGCAATATGCGAGCCTGTGTTTCTGTGTGTATTCGGATAGTAGTCGGGATATCCTGCTGCCGAAGCCTCAAAAACGACGCAGAAGCACAGCGCAAAGACAACAAGCATTGCGCCGATACGTTTAATTGCGGTTTTCATCTGCGTTCATTCCTTTCATCTATCCTTAATAATATTATTTTACCAAAACTTGTCTCCGCTGTCAATGGAGCAAAATGGTAATAACTCCCGTCAGAGTGCCGAGAAGCATAAGACCGGCAAGCACAAGAGCGATTATTCTTGTAGTGTTTCTGTTCATTTCTTTTTTCCCTTCTTTTTCAACATTCCTGCCTTTGAAAAGGCTGTGATAAACATTCCTGTCAACGCTCCCGCCGCTCCGACGATAAGGTCAATCATCGTGTCGATCAGTCCTGCCTCCGTGTTAAAGCCCGAACGCTGTAAATTCAGACCGTAAAGTCTGTCCATCGTAAATTCGTAGAACTCCCAGCCTGTCAGGAGTGTAACGGAAAAAGCCAGACCGAACATTGCCGCAAGAGCAGGGCTTAATTTTTTATCCTTTGGCTGTCTGCTCTGAATTATAACCGCCAGCTCATAACTGCCTGCAGCGGCAATATAACCCGAAAAGAAATGCTCGGGAACATCAATATGCTCAAAGGTTGTGAACTTGTTGATTGTAGAGCCGACCGCAACACCGAAGCAGATCAGCAAATTCAGCATTGTCTGCACCCTGTACGGCACAAGCGTGATAAAGGTCTTGCCGCCGAGAAGCTGAAAGAGATCCCACAAAAACGTGAAAATAATTGCAAAAACAGCCTCAAGAAATTCGGTTGTATATCCTGCAAAGAGCATCACCGCACCCCATAAAAAGAGGATACCTCGGCACACATACCATGTTACCTGATGGGAAAGAGGAATACGCGGAATTGAGTTCAGAGTTTTTTTCTTCATTGTTACACCTTTTAATATATGATTTAAAATAAAACACCGATAAGCTATTGCGGTTCTATGCCCGTCCGCCCGTAACAGCTTTCAGAAGCTTTGGCGAAAGCTTTCTCAAAACGAAGTGAATCAGAGCCGCGGCGGCGATAACTATTGCCAAAAAGACAATGCGAAGCATTATGTTGGCAAGAAAAGCATATGGAATTATATCGGATAAAACAGGCATTAAAAGCTTCTTAACATACAAAAGAGGCTTATGTACCGCATAAATCAGAAACGACAGGCAATATATTTTTCTCTCTCTGAACACGTCTGCAAGCGGCATAAAATACAAAATCAGCATCGGCAGAATTTTGACAAGGCTGTTCATAATAATTCCCGGATACAGACCTTCAAAAACAACGGAAACCAACAGCAGAGAGATAAGATATTTCAGCTTATCCGTTCCGTCGGAGCTTTCCGAAAAATGTCCCATAAATGCTCCTATGAGAAAAGCCGGAAAATAGGAAAT
>JAXJRE010000060.1:0-5444 GCA_036310785.1 Acutalibacteraceae bacterium | reverse complement strand
GCTTCAAGAGCCTTTATATCGTCCTGCGCCGTTACGCTGCTTATAAACTCAACCTTTATCAGTCTTTCAAAACGGCGGTCAACAGTCTTCTGAATAAATTTGTCACAGCCGAGATTGACAAGCACATCTTTTCCGTTTGCCGCAAGCTCAATGGTCATTCTGTCGCCGCTGAGGTTATACTGTGCGCCCTCCAAAATGGATTTTGACGCAGGGAAATGCTCGTATATCTCTTTGACAAAGCCTGTCATATAGTTTATATCGAAAGATTCGGGCGGAAAATGAACGCCGAAATCAAGTCGGTTCAGGCTCATAACCCGAACAAGCTCCTCCCTCGCCTTTTTGATAACGGAGAAGTCGATGGGCGCAGGAAATCGGACGAGCATACTGACGCTTCGTTCAGCAAGGCTCGCCTCTATGCTTTCAACCGTTGCACAGTCAAAATATGCCGCAACGCTTTGATCTATGTACTCACCGAAAAGGGTGAGAAAACCGATCTCCTTCAAAATTACACTCCCAAATTACATTTTGTCTATTTCAGCCAGCAGTTCGCTGACGATGTCTTCTTCTTTTATCTTTCTGATTATTTCACCTTTTTTGATAAGAACGGCACAGCCGTCGCCGCCTGCGATGCCGATGTCAGCCTCCTTGGCTTCACCCGGGCCGTTCACGACACAGCCCATGACCGCAACCTTGAGCGGCTTGCGACAATCCTTGAGAGCGTCCTCGACCTCGCCGGCAACCTTTATCAGGTCGATTTTTGTTCTGCCGCAGGTCGGGCAGGAAACTATCTGCACCCCGTCCTTACGAAGTCCGAGAGCCTTGAGAATATCAATGCCTGCATAGACCTCCTTGACGGGATCGGCGGTCAGCGAAACCCGAATTGTGTCGCCGATGCCGTGCATGAGCAGACTGCCTATGCCTGCGCTCGATTTGATAAGTCCCATTCTCGCCGTGCCTGCCTCGGTAACTCCGAGATGAAGCGGATAAGCGCACCTTTCGGCAATAGTCTCGTATGACCTTATCATATTTTCAACATTTGATGATTTTATCGAAATAACGATGTCGTCAAAATCAAATTTTTCAAGCAAAGAGGCGTGGTACATTGCGCTTTCCGCCATAGCTTCGGGAGTCGGTGCGCCGTACTTCGCAAGTATCTCCTTTTCGACCGAGCCTGAATTAACTCCGATACGGATCGGAACATTCTTCTCTCTGCACGCTTCAACGACCTTTTTAACTCTGTCGTCCGAGCCAATGTTGCCCGGATTTATCCTAACCTTGTCAACTCCTGCCGCAACGGCCTCTATCGCCAGTCGGTAATCAAAATGAATATCGGCAACTATCGGAGCTGAAACCGCCTCTTTCAGCGCAGGGATAAGCTTCACGGCTTCCATATCGGGAATTGCCGCCCTGATTATCTGACAGCCTGCCTTTTCAAGCTCGACCGCCTGCTTCACGCTTTCTTCCGTGTTATGGGCTGGCTTGTTGAGCATCGACTGGACGGTTATCGGAGAGTCTCCGCCGATGAACAGCTTGCCGACCTTTACTTTTTTCGTGTTTCTGCGTTCCATTATATTACCTCGGTTCTAATTCACAATCAGAGAATAGATATCCTTAAACGTTATCGCCGCCATAAACAGCAGTAATATCACCATACCGATCGCATGAACAAGTGATTCGTACTTCTGATTGATCGGCTTTCTTCTGACAAGCTCGATCAGCAGGAAAAGCAGTCTGCCGCCGTCAAGAGCAGGTATCGGAAGAAGATTGAAAACGCCGATGTTTATTGTTATAAGAGCCATAATGCTCAAAAGTCCCGTATAGTCCGCCGTTTTGACGGATTCCTGCGCCGCATCGGAAACAAAATCCACCACTCCGACAGGTCCCGAAACGTCCTTGACGGAATATTTGCCCGTAATAAGGTCAAAAAGGCTGAGCCACACCATTCGGAATATGCTGACCGATTCCTTGAACGTATCCTTGAAAACCGTACCTGCGTTCTTTTCAACGCCGATCATAACAATGTTTCTGTACGGCATTTCAACATCGTTTATTTCAACCTTTTTTCCGTCACGCTCAACGAGAATATCGGCAGTCTTGCCCTCGTCACGGCTGAGAAGATAGGAAACATCGGTGTAATAATATACATTTTTTCCGTCAATTTTCAGGATCTTATCCTTTGATTGAAGTCCGTTGTACTCGGTGACCTGCTTGCCGTTGTCGTTGAAAAAATTGACATAGTTTGTGCCCGAAAGTCCTTCCGTCACGCTGAGCATTACCGCAACGATAATCAGACCGAGAATGATATTGACCATTGCGCCTGCAACGACAATAACTATCCTCTGCCAGCAGGGTTTTTTATTGAAAGCACGCTCGTCGGTGCTCTCCTCGTCCTCGCCCTCCATGCTGACATAACCGCCGATCGGCAGAAGTCTCAGGGTGTACTGAGTTTCGCCCTTTTTCTTTTTCAGGAGCTTGGGTCCCATTCCGATTGAAAACTCATTGACCTTTACGCCAAAAAGCTTCGCAAAGGTGAAGTGTCCCAGCTCGTGAACGATAATAATTATACCGAAGAATAATATTGCAAGCAGAATAGTCCATTTGCTTGCCAGTACGGATAAAAATTCTATTTTGATCGCCTCTTTCGGATCAAGAAAAACCGCCGTTCGGCTTTTTTCTCAACCGTTTATTTTTTCTTTCACATAACCCCTCGCCAGATCGTACATTTCTAAAACGTCGCCGAGCTTATAATCCTCAACCTTGGGAGCGTCCGCAACAGCCTGAGCGACAAGCTCCTCAATCTGCAAAAACTTGATTTTTCCCTGCCTGAAAGCGAGGTTTGCCTCCTCGTTCGCCGCATTCGCACAAGCAGGATAAAGTCCTCCGTCGTTGATCGCCTTTCGGCAGATATTGATAAGTCCGAAGGTTTCGTAATCGGGTTTATCAAAGGTCAGCGTTCCGTAATCGGTCAGGGAAAGCTCGCTGACGGGTGACGGTATTCTGTTCGGATAAGTCAGCGCATACTGGATCGGTATTCTCATATCGGGAACGCCGAGCTGAGCGATCACCGAGTTGTCGCAGTATTCCACCAGCGAATGTACCACGCTCTGACGGTGAACAACAATGTCTATATCCTTAGGCTCCATGGAGAAAAGCCAGATAGCCTCGATCAGCTCCAGTCCCTTGTTCATCATCGTGGCGGAATCAATCGTGATCTTAGCACCCATACTCCAGTTCGGGTGGTTGAGTGCCTCCTTGACTGTGACGTCTGCAAGCTCGTCACGTTTTTTGCCGAAGAAAGGTCCGCCCGAAGCGGTAAGAATAAGCTTCTTTATCTCTTTCTTATCTCTGCAACCCTGCATGGACTGGAAAATTGCGGAATGTTCGCTGTCAACAGGCAGAATGTTTACACCCTTTTCCTTGGCTCGCTTCATAACAAGCTGACCGCCTGCGACAAGGGTTTCCTTGTTGGCAAGGGCGATCTCGCTTCCTGCGTCGATAGCGGAAAGCGTCGGCTCAAGTCCTGCCATTCCGACAATGCTGTTGAGCACATAGTCCGCTCCGAGCGAAGCGCACTCGCAAACGCCCTGCAAACCCGGAAGCACCTTGGTGTTAGTGTCGGCAACTCTGATTTTAAGCTCCTGCGCCGCTTTTTCATCAACCATTGCGGCAAAAGAGGGTTTGAACTTTCTGATCTGTTTTTCTATCTCATCAACCCTGACGCTCGCCGTCAGAGCCTTGACCTCATAGCCCTGCATCTCGATGACCTCAAGAGCCTGCGTGCCGATCGAGCCTGTTGAGCCGAGGACGGTAACGGTTTTACTCATAGTATCACCTTAAATTCTACTTTTAAAATGTCCTGATTATGCTCAGGATTCCGTACATCATCGGGAGTACAAACAGCGTGCTATCAAATCTGTCCATAATTCCGCCGTGGCCGGGTATCAGCTTGCCGTAGTCCTTAACGCCGTAATTCCTTTTGATGACCGAGGCGGAAAGATCGCCGAAAATGCTGATTACAGAAAGGACGAGCGATATCGGAATGACCGCCCACCAATCCCAGAGGAAGAACTGTCCGTCGGGGAAGAATTTATTTGCAAATACAAAGTAAAGTCCGACATTCATCGCCGCCGTCAGGACAACGCCGCCGATTGCACCCTCCCACGTTTTCTTGGGACTGACTATCGGAGTCATCTTGTGCTTGCCGAAAAATACGCCTGTGAAATATGCAAAAATATCGGTAAACCAACAGCAGAAAAGCGTGAACAAAATCATATAAACCGCACTTGCCTGAGTAAATCTTTCATCGGAAAACTGAAGGTCATTCATTCTTATCCAACAGCCGAGAGATTCGGGAACGGCAACCGAAGCGAAAACGGAAATTGCCGCCTGTTCAAACTTTATCTCGCTGTGCCGCCTCACCATAAGTATAAGCATTGCAATAACATAAAATGCAAAAGCGGAAAAGTAAGGAATGTGTATCTTTTCAAGCAAATTATATCTTATTTCAATCGGAATATATGCTCCGACAATGATAGAAGGAATTGCAAGCGAGAGCTTGACGCCCGCAACATGGTTTATTTCATAAACCGCAATACCGCAGATCAAAGCAAGCAGTATCGGCAGAGCCGGCGTGTTCATAACGAACAGCACGGCAATTATAATAAAGGAGTATAAAACTCCGGAAATAATTCTTGTTTTCATTCCTTTTTATCAATCCTTTCGGGTGGGGAAAATAAATTTTTCTGCACCTCATCTGCTTCGCTTTTCTCAGCACCATTTTCCTAAAGGGGAAAGCTGATGAAATTGCAGAGTTTTTTAGTTGTCGGGCTAAACTCCCTCCGTCACGGCTGTGCCGTGCCACCTCCCTCACGAGGGAGGCTGTTGTGCTGCCCCGAGCGAAAATGCGCTGTGGTAACCTTTTCAACAAATTTGTTCACAGTGCATTTTGCAGTGAGCGGTGCTGTATATAGATACTGCCCCGAGCGAAAAATGCGCTGTGGCAATCTTTTTTCGACAAATTTGTTCACAGTGCATTTTGCAGTGAGCGGTGCTGTATACGGATACTGCCCCGAGCGAAAAATGCGCTGTGGACAAATTTAATCAGACACCGCCGAAACGACGGTTGCGCTGATTGTAGTCCTCAATCGCCCTGTCGAGGTCGGCAGGGGTAAAGTCCGGCCAGAGAATATCCGAAAACCAAAGCTCTGAATAGGCGGACTGCCATGTGAGGAAATTGGAGAGACGGTATTCGCCGCTCGGACGGATTATCAGGTCGGGATCGCTCTGCCCGGCGGTGTAGAGATTGGCGGAGATATCGTCCTCGGTTATATCCTCGGGTTCAAGCTCACCGTTTTTGATTTTTTCGCCGAGTTTTCTGACGGCGTCTACAATTTCAAGCCTGCCGCCGTAGTTGATCGCAATATTTACATCATATTTGTCGGCGG
>JAXJRE010000059.1:0-3523 GCA_036310785.1 Acutalibacteraceae bacterium | reverse complement strand
CATAAAAAGCGTCAGAAATACACGGGCGGTCCCACCTTTGTCAGCGAATACGGCGGAATACGCTGGTCTGTCAACGAAAGCGATCAGAACGCATGGGGTTACGGCGACGCACCCAAGAACAAATATGAATTTATCGAGCGTTATAAAGGTCTGACCGACGCCTTGCTTGACAACGATCAGATGTTCGGCTTCTGCTACACCCAGCTTTACGATGTTGAACAGGAGCAGAACGGACTTTACACCTATTCGAGAAAGCCAAAATTTGAAGCTTCGATTTTCCGTGCCATCAATTCAAGAAAGGCTAAAATCGAGCTTTGATCGGAGGAAAACAAATGCTTAATATACCTAAATATTACGAAGATCCCAAAACTCTTCACATCGGCTGTGAGGAGCCCCGTTCATATTTCATACCCTTCCTCAACGAGGAAAACGCTCTGACAAAGTCGAGAGAGGAGTCGAAATATTTTCAGCTTCTCAACGGCGAATGGGATTTCAGGTTTTACAAGTCGATAATTGACGTTGAGGACGGCTTCTACGCCGAGGACTATGAGCTTGACGGAAATTATAACAAAATCAAGGTGCCGATGAACTGGCAGATGGATCTTGACAAGGGTTACGATGTGCCGAACTATACAAATCAGCGTTACCCCTACCCCTGCGATCCGCCCTATGTGCCGGACGACAATCCGTGCGGAGTTTATCTGCGTGATTTTGAGCTTGACGAAAATTCGATGAACCGTGATCTTTTCCTCAACTTTGAGGGCGTTGACTCCTGTTTCTATCTTTGGATCAACGGCAAGTTCGTAGGTTACAGCCAGGTCAGCCATATGACAAGCGAATTTAACATCACGGAGTTTGCACATGTCGGTGTCAATAGGATCGCCCTGCTTGTTCTCAAGTGGTGCGACGGCTCTTATCTTGAGGATCAGGATATGTGGAGACTCAGCGGTATTTTCCGTGATGTATATATCCTCAAGAGAAGCCGCAGAGGAAGAATTCGTGACTTCTATGTCACAACGGAGCTTAAAAAGAAGTTTACGAAGTGTATCGTCAATGTCGATCTTGACATCATCGGAGACAGAAACGTCACTTACAGACTTGTTTCGCCCCACGGTGAGAATATCGACGCAGGCGAAAGCTCAAACGGTAAGATTAAAATAAAATTTGACAATCCTATCCTTTGGAGCGACGAGGCTCCCCTGCTCTACGATCTCTTCCTCGACGTATCGGACGAGGTTGTGCTTGTAAAGCTCGGAATAAAGGATCTTACGATATCCCGTTCCGTTCTTTATCTCAACGGACAGAAGATCAAGATTAAGGGCGTAAACCGCCACGATTCTCACCCGATCTACGGACATGCAACGCCGATTGAGCACGTTCTTGAGGATCTTTATATCTTCAAGCGTCACAATGTAAATGCCGTGCGTACTTCCCACTATCCTAACGATCCCCGTTTCCTTGAAATGTGCGATCAGCTCGGACTGATGGTAATTGACGAATCCGACCTTGAGGCTCACGGCTTCAGCAGCTCGATCGACGGCTTCCACTTTGAAAACTGGAGTCTGCTTTCAAACGATCCGAACTGGAAGGGCGCATATGTTGACAGAGCCAAGAGAATGTTTGAGAGAGATAAAAATCACGTTTCGGTCATCTTCTGGTCGCTCGGAAACGAGTCGGGCTGCGGCGACAATCATCAGGCGATGTATGATTATATCAAGTCCCGCAATTCAAACGTGATCGTTCACTATGAAAACGCAAACTACCGCTATGCCGAGATGGCAGGCAAGAACATCGGCACTTCCTCCGATGTTGAAAGTTGGATGTATCCCTCGATTGATAAGTGCAAGGAGATCCTCTCAAGCAAGAAGCGCAAGAACAAGCCGCTCTATCTCTGTGAATACTGTCACGCAATGGGCAACGGCCCGGGAGATCTCGGCGATTACTGGGAGCTTATAGAGTCCGACGACAAATTCTGCGGCGGCTGTATCTGGGAATATACCGATCATTCCGTTGCTGTCCCCGACGGTAACGGCGGATACAAATACACCTACGGCGGCGACTTCGGCGATCTTCCGAACGACGGCAATTTCTGCGTTGACGGTCTTGTTTATCCCGACAGAACTCCGCACACAGGCTTCGAGGAAGCAAAGATTGTTTATCAGCCGTTCTTTGCGGAATATGCAGGCAACGGAAATGTAAAAATCAAGACCCGTAACTTCTTCGTCGGTCTTGACGATGTGGGCATCAAGTGGGATATCAAATCCGACGGTAAGCTCATCGCATCGGGAGAGGTTTCGGGACTTATGCTTATGCCGAGAGAACGCAAGGAATTTTCCATCTTCGATCCCAAGGCGTACAGCTTTACGGGCGAGACCTATCTCACCCTCAGATTTGTCAACAGAACGGACAAGCTCTGGGCAAAGGCAGGCTATGAGATCGGACTCAAGCAGTTCAGGCTTGACTCAATCCCGACAGCAAAGGTCAATCTTCCGACAGCCTCCATTGTCTTTGACGAGAGTGAAAGATATGTTGAAATTTCGGTCGGCACCGTGAAATATGTCTTTGACAAGGCGTACGGCAAGCTCAGCAAAATGAGCTTCGGCACGACCGAGCTTCTTTCACAGCCCGTTGAGCTTAACCTTTTCCGTGCCTATATTGACAATGACTCCTACCACCGTCAGAAGTGGGAACAGATCGGAATGGAAAGACTTAAACAAAAATGCCGTTCGCTGACAGTTGAAAAATCAGACGAAAAGGTCGTAATAACGGTCAATATGTCCTTCGGAACATATGAATTTGAGCCTGTTTTTGCAGGAAAGATCGTTTATACCTTCCTCCCCGATTCAAGCGTACTCATCAATGTAAACGGCGAGAGCAGCAAGAGGCTTGACACCCTGCCGAGAATGGGTATTCAGCTCATTATGCCTGAGGGCTTTGAGAGCTACGAATACTACGGCTACGGTCCCAAGGAGAGCTATATCGACAAGAAGCGTTACACCACGGTTGACCTCTACAAGACAACCGTTACGGATAACTTTGAGCATTATGTCCGTCCGCAGGAGAACTCCTCACACTATGCGGTAAAATGGACAAGGGTTTTCAACGCAGACGGAATAGGACTTCTCTGCCGAGGCGAAAACATCAGCGATTTCTCGTCGAATGCTCAGCATTTCACACCTCAGCTTATTCGTGAGACAAAGCACGACTATGAGCTTGTACCGATGAAGGAGACTGTTCTCAGTCTCGACTTCAAGCAGAACGGAATAGGCTCAGGCTCCTGCGGCCCCGATGCGGCAGACAAGTACAGACTTACCGACAAGAAATTTGATTTCACGTTCAAAATTCTTCCGGCAAAGGTCGATGATATTGATCCCTTTACCGTATAAAATTTTTTCCCAATAAAACATCAGGCTTGTGTGACGGTATGCCACGCAAGCCTGTTTCTTTATAAAAAAATCTCCGCCGCACCGAACAAACGGCACGACGGAGCGGTGATTACCTTAATTAACAAATCAAGCTACAT
>JAXJRE010000058.1:0-7993 GCA_036310785.1 Acutalibacteraceae bacterium | reverse complement strand
TCTCCTTTTGTTTAAACATTCAATGATATTCTAACCGCTTTTTACCCTGATGTCAATAAAGTCAAAAGCTATAATTCACAATCATCCGATGTGAATTATAGCTTTAATAATTATTATGAATTTATCTCGACAGCAAGCCGTCAATAAATTGTCTTGCAAGCCGTGCGGATCGGCTTCCGCGTTCAAGTGCGAAACGCTCCGCAAGCAGGTCAAGCTCGCTTTCGGGCATATCAATTCCGTTTTCCTGTGCAAGATGATGCACGATGTGAAGAAACGTCTTTTTATCCGGCTTTGAGAACGTGATGTGAATACCGAAACGCTCCGACAGGGAGACAAGCTCCTGAATGGTGTCGTTGCGGTGAACGTCGTCGCCCTCACGGTCGGAAAACTTCTCCTTGATGATATGACGGCGGTTGCTCGTTGCATAGATCACAACGTTGCCCGACTTCGCCGTGACAGAGCCTTCAAGCACGGCTTTGAGTGCATTAAAGCTGTCATCGTCCTTTATGAATGACAAATCGTCGATAAAAAGCACGAATTTAAGCGGATTTTCCGACAGCTCGTCAAGGATCTTGGGTATCGCCCTGAGCTGATCCTTCCGAATTTCAATAATCCGCAAGCCCTCTTTCCAAAGGGCGTTCGTGACCGCCTTGACGGTTGAGGATTTTCCTGTTCCTGCGTCTCCTGTAAGGAGAATATTCGCCGCAGGCTTGCCGTCAAGCAGAGCCTTTGTGTTGTCGATTATGATCTGTCTTTCACGCTCGTAATCAATCAGGTCGCAAAGCTGTGTGGAATCGGGATTGCGGACGGGAACAATACAGTTCTGCTCGTCAACATAGAACATTCTGTTCTTGGCATAAATTCCGTAGCCGTATTTCCCGATGTTTTCGGCTCGGTGCAGATACATTTCGCACAGATCGAGCTTTGAAACGGCAATTTCGGGCAGATAGCCCTTGTATTCCAGAGGCTCACGCAGTTTTTCACAGGTAAGCTCCGAAACCTCCTGCAAGGTTTCAAGCTCCTGCAAAAGAGCACGGCGCAGATGATCGTGCGGCTGTTCTCCCCTGCCTACCGTCCTGACATAGACATTTTCGCTGTCCTCGCAAACGCTGCGGACATATTCGCTGATATTGCCGCCGTTTGCGTTATAAAGAGCCGCCGCAAACTCAGCATAAGCTGAGGTTGTGGGAGACTCAAGATAATTCAATAATGCAGAAATAACGGGATCCTTGAGCAAGCTCCTGAATATGCAAAGAGCCTCAAGTCTGTTCTTTAGCTCATTCATATCAGTTAAGGATCGCCCCCGACGCACCGCCGGAAACGAGTGACGCATAACGCTTGAGATAGCCCGAAAGCTCCTTCTGCTTGGGAACGAAATTCTTCATTCTCTCGGCAAGGACAGCCTCGTCAACCTTCAGCTCGATGCGATTTTCGGGGATATTGATGCTGATGATATCGCCTTCCTCGACAACGCCGATCATTCCGCCCGAAGCGGCTTCGGGTGTGATGTGACCGACGCACGCACCTCTTGTTGCACCGCTGAATCGACCGTCCGTAATAAGTGCAACGCTGTTGCCGAGTCCCATACCCATAATCGCAGAGGTGGGATTGAGCATTTCACGCATTCCCGGACCGCCCTTGGGTCCCTCATAGCGGATAACAACAACGTCGCCTGCAACGATCTTGCCTGCGTTGATAGCCGCCTGAGCGTCCTCCTCACAGTCAAATACTCTTGCAGGTCCCTCATGCACAAGCATTTCGGGAAGAACGGCGGAACGCTTTACAACGCTTCCCTCAGGGGCAAGATTACCCTTGAGCACGGCAATTCCGCCCGTTTCGCTGTACGGATTGTCAATCGGTCGGATAACCTCGGGATCAAGATTGACACAGCCCTCGATATTTTCGCCTATGGTTTTGCCCGTTACTGTCATACAGTCTGTATTGAGCAGACCTTTTTTATTAAGCTCGTTCATTACGGCGTAAACTCCGCCTGCCTCGTCAAGATCCTCCATATAGGTTCTGCCGGCAGGTGCAAGATGACAGAGATTCGGCGTTTTTGCGCTCATCTCGTTCGCAATGTCCAGATTCAGCTCAACACCGCATTCGTGAGCTATTGCAGGAAGATGAAGCATACTGTTGGTTGAACAGCCGAGAGCCATATCGACCGTCAGCGCATTCATCAGCGCCGCCTCGGTCATAATATCCCTCGGACGGATATCCTTGCGTACAAGCTCCATGACCGCCATACCTGCGTGCTTTGCAAGCTCGATACGAGCCGAATAAACCGCAGGGATTGTGCCGTTGCCTTTAAGTCCCATTCCGAGAGCCTCGGTCAGGCAGTTCATCGAGTTTGCGGTGTACATACCCGAACATGAGCCGCAGGTAGGACAGGTCTTGCACTCATATTCCAAAAGCTTCTCGTCAGAGATTTTTCCTGCGGAATGTGAGCCGACAGCCTCAAACATACTCGAAAGGCTGGTCTTCTTGCCGTCTACCTTACCTGCAAGCATAGGACCTCCGCTGACGAAAACGGTCGGAACATTCACCCTTGCCGCCGCCATGAGCAGACCGGGAACGTTCTTGTCGCAGTTCGGCACCATAACAAGACCGTCAAAGCCGTGTGCCAATGCCATTGCCTCGGTGGAATCGGCGATCAGATCACGGGTTACAAGCGAATACTTCATTCCCGTGTGTCCCATTGCAATTCCGTCACAGACGGCGATCGCAGGGAAGACGATCGGTGTGCCGCCTGCCATTGCAACGCCGAGCTTGACCGCTTCAACGAGCTTGTCGATGTTCATATGTCCCGGAACGATCTCGTTGTATGAGCTGACAATTCCGATAAGCGGTCTTGACTGCTCCTCCTCGGTCAGTCCCAGAGCGTGAAACAAACTGCGGTGAGGCGCATTCTGAACTCCGTGGACTATGTTTTCTTTAGTAGGCATATACATACCTCCTGTCAGTTATTGATAAGCTTATCCTCGTCGCTCCAGCTGTAAAGCTTGCGGATCTCTGCTCCGACAGCCTCGGACGGATGCTCGCTTGCAAGCTTTCTCATAGCGTTGAAATGAACCTGAGCGCCGGCAGAGGACATATCAAGCAGGAAGTCCTTTGCAAAGGTACCGTCCTGAATGTCCTTGAGGATCTTCTTCATTGTCTGCTTTGTCTCGTCGGTGATGATCTTCGGACCTGTGATATAGTCGCCGTACTCAGCCGTATTGGAAATCGAGTAACGCATTCCTGCGAAACCGCTCTGATAGATAAGGTCAACGATGAGCTTCATCTCGTGGATACACTCAAAGTAAGCATTTCTTGGATCATAGCCTGCCTCAACAAGAGTTTCAAAGCCTGCCTGCATAAGGGCGCATACGCCGCCGCAGAGAACTGCCTGCTCACCGAAGAGGTCTGTTTCGGTCTCGGTGCGGAATGTGGTCTCAAGAACACCTGCACGAGCGCCGCCGATACCGAGAGCATATGCAAGACCGATATCCCATGCGTCGCCTGTTGCGTCCTGCTCAACAGCGATAAGGCACGGAACACCCTTTCCTGCCTGATACTCGGAACGAACGGTGTGACCCGGTCCCTTGGGAGCGATCATAATAACGTTTACATTCTTCGGAGGCTTGATGCAGCCGAAATGAATGTTAAAGCCGTGAGCGAAAGCAAGAGTCTTGCCCTCAGTAAGATTCGGTTCAATGCTCTCCTTGTAAAGAGCAGCCTGCTTCTCATCATTGATAAGGATCATAATGATGTCCGCAGCCTTAGCTGCGTCTGCGCTTGTCATTACCGTGAAGCCCTGAGCCTCAGCCTTTGCCCAGCTTCTTGAGCCTTCATAAAGACCGATGATAACATTTACTCCGCTGTCCTTGAGGTTGAGAGCGTGAGCGTGTCCCTGTGATCCGTAACCGATGATCGCAACAGTCTTGCCGCTGAGCTTCTGAAGATCACAATCCTGCTGATAGAAAATTCTTGCCATAGTAATTACCTCTTTCTATTATAAATTTATTGTTTGACGAATGGTGGTGCTTCCCTTTTCGAGGGAAACGCTGCCTGTTCGGCAGATTTCAAGAATTGTGTAGTCCCTCATCAGATTGATAAAATCATCAATCTTTCTCGTTGAGTTCGTAAGCTGGAGCATAATGGTATCCTTTGAATAATCAACCGTTATCGCTCCGAAAGCGTCAGCCGCACTCTGAATATCGCCGCGGCTGTCGGGATCGTTCAGCATCTTGATAAGGAGGAGCTCACAGCTTATCGAATTGTCATCGTTGAACTCCTTGATTGAGCAAACATCGGGCAACTTGTAAAGCTGATTTATAAGCTGCTGTTTTTCGATTGCGTCACCGCTGAACACAACGGTGATACGGGAAAGCTCGCTCGTCTCGGTCTCGCTGACGGTCAAGGCGCTGATGTTAAACTGACGGCGGCGAAACATACTCGTAACTCTGTTCAGCACTCCGAACTGATTTCGTACCAGCACCGCAACTGTATATCGGTTCATGTCAGTCACCTACCTTTACGATTATATCGTCCATACTGCCTCCCGGCGGAAGCATAGGAAGAACAAATTCATCCTTGTCGATCCTGCAATCAACGATGTAAGGACCTTCGCAGTTAAAGGCTCTTGTGAGGGCTTCATCAAGCTCCTCGGCTGTCGTTACGGTTTCGCCGTCCGCACCGAAGGATTTTGCAAATGCCGGGAAATCCGTCTTGCGGTCAAGGATAGTGTTTGAATAATGCTTGTTGAAAAACAGCGTTTGCCACTGGCGAACCATTCCGAGCACACCGTTATTCAAAAGCAGGATAACAATGGGAATGTTGTAGGTCACAGCCGTTGCAAGCTCGTTAAGGCACATACCGAAGCTGCCGTCACCCGTGACAAGCACACTGCGCTCCTTTGTGCCGTAAGCCGCACCGATAGCCGCTCCGAAACCGAAGCCCATCGTGCCGAGTCCGCCGCTGGAAACAAATCTTCTTGAATTTTTGAAAACCAGATTCTGAGCCGCCCACATCTGATGCTGTCCGACATCGGTTGCGACAGCCGTATTTGCGCCCAGATGCTTGTTAAGCGTCATTATCGCCTTACGGGGAGTGAGGCTCTCCCTGTTGTCGAGGTAGCCCTCCTCCTCGGTGCGTAAATCGCTGATTTTCTGTGACCATTCGGGTTTACTGCCCTTTTCGATGAGCGGAAGAAGCTTCTGAAGCGTCAGCTTCACATCGCCCCTGAGTCCGCATACGGCATTGACGGTCTTGCAAAGCTCCGAGCCGTCAACATCTATGTGTACGATTTTTGCACCTGTGGCAAACTTCGCCCTGTTGCCCGTTACACGGTCATTGAATCGAACGCCGAGAGCAACGATGAGATCGGCATTGTGCATCGCCATTGACGAGGCATAATGTCCGTGCATTCCCTGCATACCGAGGAATCTCGGGTGATCCGTCGGAACGCCCGAAAGTCCCATCAGCGAACAGCCTACGGGAGAGTCGATAAGCTCTGCAAGCTCCAGCATCTCCTCCTGTGCGCCCGAAGTGATAACTCCGCCGCCGAAATAGATATAGGGACGTCTTGACTCGTTTATGATTTTCGCCGCTTCTTCAATCCTCTTGTCCTTTGCAGGATGCGGAGGCTCTGCCTCGGCAGGCGAAGTCGGTGTAAACTCGTATTTTGCAATCTGAACATCCTTGGGCACATCTATCAGCACGGGACCCGGTCTGCCCGACTTTGCAAGAGTGAAGGCCTCACGGATCGTATCGGCCAGCTTATCGACCGAGCCGACAAAATAGTTGTGCTTGGTGATCGGCAGGGTTATACCGGTGATATCTATCTCCTGAAAGCTGTCCGAACCGATCTGAGTTGTCGGAACGTTGCCGCAGATGGCGATCATCGGGACTGAATCAAGATAAGCGGTCGCAATACCTGTTACAAGGTTTGTTGCTCCCGGTCCCGATGTGGAAATAACCACGCCGACCTTTCCTGTTGTTCTGGCGTAGCCGTCGGCGGCGTGTGCCGCTCCCTGTTCATGCGCCGTTAAAATGTGATTGATCTGTTCCTGATGCGTATAAAGGCTGTCATACACGTTGAGGATCTGTCCTCCCGGATAACCGAATACCGTATCACAGCCCTGTTCGATCAGGGTTTCAACAATTATATCTGCTCCTGAAAGAAGCATTTCGCTCACTCCTTTCCGATGTTTGCAATTATAAGCTCGCCGCAGGAAAACCGACCTCGATCTCCTTAAAGCCTATCTCCAGAAGAACTTTGTAGTACTCTAACTTTTCTTCAAGGCTCATGGGTACGACGAGACTTTGATTGCCGTCTCTCATATCGACGCTGCACCACACGGGCGGCTTTTCGATATGATCCTTTTAAACTCATTTGTTATATTTCTTATCGACCGGGAAAAAACCCACTCGATATTTGCTTGCGTCCATCATTGACTATTTTACTCCTTTTCTGCGATAACTTCAACCTCTACCAGAGCACCTTTCGGCAGTTCTTTGACCGCCACGCACGAACGTGCAGGTTTCTGAGTGAAATACTGTGCATAAACCTCGTTAAATTCAGCGAAATCTGCCATATTGCTCAAAAAGCATACGGTCTTTACAGCCTTATCGGTCGAGCTTCCTGCCGCCTCAAGCACCGCTGTCAGGTTTTTGCAAACTCTGTGTGCCTGTTCGGTGATATTTTCACCCTCAATAGCTCCCGTTTCGGGATTTAGGGGGATCTGTCCGGAGGTAAAAATGAGGTTACCCACAACTGTTGCCTGTGAGTAAGGTCCGATAGCCGCCGGAGCCTTGTTGGTTTGTACTTTGCTGCTCATAGCTTTTATTCCTTTCAAAATCACACTGTCTTAAAGCCTTCGTCACGCAGAGTCTGGGTTATCAGGTTGACGTGATCGAAATCCTTTGTCTCCATCTCAATGCGGAGGAAACAGCCGTTTATCCTTTCTGTGTTGCCTTTTTCATAATGAACGCCCGTTACGTTACCGCCACACTCAGCGATGATCCTTGAAATATCGCTGAGCTGACCGGGTTTGTCGATAAGCTCGATAAGAAGACTTGACGAACGTCCCGAATTGAGCAAGCCTCGGTCAATAACCCGTGACAGATTGGTAACATCAATATTTCCGCCCGAAACAATGGCAACAACGCGCTTGCCCTTCAGGTCGAATTTATTGAACATAACTGCGGCAACTGCCGCCGCACCTGCGCCCTCGGCAATCATTTTCTGTTTTTCTATCAAAGCGAGTATTGCGCTTGCGACCTCGTCATCGCTGACAAGGGCAATATCGTCAACATACTCGTTTACAAGACTGTAAGTGTTTTCGCCCGGCTTCTTTACGGCGATGCCGTCCGCAACCGTGGAAACCGAGGGAATACATTCTATCTTTCCGCTCTTGACCGAGTTATACATACTCGGTGCGCCTGCCGCCTGAACTCCGTAAACCTTGACGGACGGTCTGATTTGCTTTGCCGTATATGCAATTCCCGAAATCAGTCCTCCGCCGCCAACCGGAACGACAATGGCGTCGATATTGTCAAGCTCGTTGAGAATCTCAAGAGCGATCGTACCCTGACCTGCGATCACATTCTCGTCATCAAAGGGATGAACGAAGGTGTACCCCTCGCTGTCCTTCAGCTCAAGAGCCTTTTGATAAGCGTCGTCATAACAACCCTCAACAAGGCAAACCTCTGCGCCGAAGCCCTTTGTAGCCTCAACCTTTGAAATCGGAGCGGAATCCGGCAGGCAGATAAGAGATTTTATGCCGTTCTTCGTTGCGGCAAGAGCAACACCCTGAGCGTGGTTGCCGGCAGAGCAGGCTATAACGCCCCTTGCCTTTTCCTCCTCGGACAGCATTGCAATCTTATAAGCCGAGCCTCTGACCTTGAACGAGCCTGTTATTTGCAGGTTTTCAGGCTTCAGGTACAGCTCACATTCCGGAGCAATACCGTATGCCCTGACAACATTTGTTTCACGAATAATGTTTTTCAG